>JAJCXU010000672.1 GCA_029263275.1 Ilumatobacter sp. | reverse complement strand
CCTGTACCTCGACCTCTGCGACGTCCACGGCAACACCTCTGACGGCGTACACATCGCCTCGGCGGGCGGCGTGTGGGCAGGGATCGTGCACGGATTCGCGGGAATGGTCGAGCGCGGAGATCGCATGGAGTTCACGCCACGCCTTCCTGCGGTCTGGCAATCGGTCACGTTCCACCTCACGCGGCACGGCTCGCGACTTCGTGTCGCACTCGATCCCGACGGTTGCACCCTCACCCTCGTCGAGGGTGTGGGCGTGCCCATTGGAGTCGACGACGAGCGTCACGTCGTCAGTGCGGGCAACCCATTGCGCATCGCGTCGCATCGGGCACCGACCCCGACCTGACCCAGTCGATCAGTCGAGGAGTTCGCCGACGTCGTACGACCGGTCGGCGAATCCATCGCGCACGTCGAAACCGCCGGCGGTCAAGAACATCTCATAGCGATCGCCGGACGCGACGTCGGTGATCTCACAACGCAGTCGATTGTTGTCGTCGAGGACCGTGGTCTCGTCGGGGCAATCAACATCGGCAGGCTCGATGACCACTCCGAGGCTTTCGCCGATCACCGCAGCGGCCTCGGCTTCGACGATGCCCATTTCCTTGCCGGCGATGACGTTGGATGGCGAGATGAAGATCGAGTCATCGGGGTCGATGACGCCAGCGAATGTCACGGTCTCGCCCGCTTCGGTCTTCGCCGTGCATGTGAAAGGTGTCCCGACTTCACGATCCGCGGGCGCCTCACAGTCGGCATCGACGAAAGTCAGATCAACCCGCTTCCCAAGCGCACCTTCAATCAACTCCTCGCCCGCCTTTTCAGGCGTCGTGCCGGTCGAGAACGAGCATCCGGCGAGTACCGCTGCAATCGAGGCCATGAGTGAGATCGTGCGTGTCTTCATGCCGGTCATTCGACCACACCGGCTGGCTCCAACCGTGAATGCCCGAGCCGGTTCGACGTCGGCGCTTCCCTTCGAGGGAATTTTCGATGCCGCGATGCCCGCCGGTACGATCGGCAGCCATGACAGATCTCGGTTTCGACGGCAAAGTAGCAATCATCACCGGAGCCGGTGGCGGTCTCGGCAGACAGCATGCGCTCATGATGGCGGCCCGCGGGGCGCTCATCGTGGTCAATGACCTCGGCGGGTCGGTCGACGGATCGGGCAGCGACAAGGGCGCAGCTCAGCTCGTCGTCGATGACATCGTCGCTGCTGGCGGCGAGGCAGTCGCGAACACCGATTCGGTCGCCACGCCCGAGGGCGGCGAGAGCATCGTCAAGACCGCCGTCGATGCGTTCGGCAAGGTCGACATCGTCATCAACAATGCGGGAATCCTGCGCGACAAGTCGTTCCACAACATGGGCCCCGACCTCGTCGACCCCGTCATCGACGTCCACCTGCGTGGAGCATTCAACGTCACCGGTCCCGCCTGGAAGCTCATGCGCGAGCAGGGCTACGGCCGCATCGTGTCGACATCGTCGGCCGCTGGCATCTTCGGGAACTTCGGCCAGGCCAACTACGGCGCAGCGAAGATGGGCCTCGTCGGACTCACCAACGTGCTCGCTGTCGAGGGCGCCAAGTACAACGTCAAGGCCAACGCCATCGCCCCGCTCGCGTACACGCGCATGACCGAAGACCTGCTCGGCCCGCTCGGCGAGAAGCTGCAGCCCGAACTGGTCTCACCGCTCGTCACCTACCTCAGCCACGAGTCGTGCGAATCGACCGGGCGCGTGTACTCGGTCGGTGGCGGGCGCGTCGCTGAAGTGTTCATCGCCGAGTGCCAGGGCTACACGAGCAGCGAGCTCACCCCGGAGAGCCTGCGCGACAACTGGGACACCGTGACCGATCAGAACGGCTACGAAGTTCCCGCGGCCATCGCGGAAGAGACTGCGATGTTCCTCAAGGCGCTCAAGGACTGATCGGTCCCGCACCGACGCGGCGAAGGCTTGTGGATCTTGGGCAAATTGTGCGCAACTTCCACATGCCTTCGCCGCGTTTGGGCCGTCGGTTCTGACATGCTGGTGTCGTGAGCGACTTCGAGTACGACGAACAACCATCTGGCGCCGGCCGCAACGGACCGGGCCTGTTCCTGATCCTGACGATCCTCGTCGCCGCGATCACGGCGATATTCATCGCGCAGAACCGCGAACGAACGCAGATCGAATTTCTGTTCTTCGACTTCGCGAGCCGTATCTGGACAGCGATTGCCATTGCCATTGCACTCGGCATCCTGCTCGACCGACTGATCCTCGCCTGGTGGCGCCGGGCGCGTCGACGCAAGAACAACGACTGATCAGCCGACCGCCAACCCGAGGCGAAACGAACAGGATTGGCGTGGGGCGCGACCGTGCAGCGATGATGTCGCCGTGCGGGTCGAGTCTTCTGATGGTGTCAGCGTTGCAATCCACGACTTCGGCGGCAGTGGCCCCACGTTGTTGTTCAGCCACGCGACGGGATTCCACGCCCACTGCTATCAGCCGATCGCTACCCGGCTGAGCGAGTCGTTCACCTCGTTCGCACTCGACCATCGCGGGCACGGGGAGACGCCGCGTCCCGACGATTGGCAGGTCGACTGGGATCGCTATGGCGATGATGCCACGGTCGCCGCCGAGGCGATTGCGCCCGACGGCGGACTCGTCGCATTCGGCCACTCGATGGGAGGTGCCAGCTTGGTGATGGCAGCACTCCGCAACCCTGGACTCTTCGACGTGATCGTGGCCTTCGAGCCGATCATCTTCCCCAACATGCCGCGTCGCCCGGGCGACGACCCATCACGCATGATCGCGGGTGCCCGCAATCGCCGCGACTCGTTCGCCTCCTTCGAGGCTGCCTTCGACAACTACGCCTCGAAGCCACCAATGCAGTTCTTCGACCCCGAAATCCTGCACGCGTACGTCGACCACGGCTTCGAACCAACCGAGTCGGGAGTCACCCTGCGATGCGCACCTGAACACGAAGCTCGAACCTTCGAAATGGGTGGGACCCACAATCTCTACGATCGGCTCCCGGAGATCGAGACGCGGGTCGTCGTCGTCTCCGGCAAGGTCGAGGTCGAACGCAGTCCTGCCGGCATCGCTGAGCGGGTCGCCGAGCGCCTCCCCAATGGCACCTACATCGAGTTGCCAGCCGGCAACCACCTCACCCCGTTCATGGACCCAGACGCAACTGCGCAGCTGATCCGCGACGCGGTCTGAGCCTGTTCCGCTTCGCGGGCGGGACTTCAACCGCTCGCAGCGAGTGAACGCGACTCGGCGCGGCTGCCTGGCCGGATCGGTGCGACGGCTCAACTCTGTGAGTGCCCGTCGGTATGGTTGCCCACATGAGCGAGCCTGCTGTCGCGAGTCCAGATGCGCCGGCCTATCCGGTGCCCATGTCGTTGTCGCCGTCTCGTGTGGGCTCATTCACGTCGTGCCCGATGCAGTTCCGATTCTCATCGATTCAGAAGCTGCCCGAGCCTCCCGGCGTCGCCACCACCAAGGGCACCATCGTGCACCGCGCGCTCGAGCTGCTCTTCGTCCGCCCGGCCGCTGACCGCACTCCGGCCGCGCTGGCCGTCGACCTCGCCACTGCACTCGACGAGTACTCAACACACCCCGACTACGTCGGGCTCCAACTCGGTGCTGCAGCCGCAACTTCATTTCGCGCCGAGTGCGAAGGGCTCATCGAGAAGTACTTCGCGATGGAAGACCCGACCACGGTGCGCGAGATCGGCCTCGAACTCTGGATGACAGCCGACGTCGGCAGTCTGCAGCTGCGCGGCATCATCGACCGACTCGAACTCGACGAGCAGGGCGGCTTGGTCGTCACCGACTACAAAACCGGCCGCGCTCCATCGGGCCGGTTCGAACAGAAGAGCCTGGCAGGCGTGCACTTCTATGCGTTCCTCTGCGAGCAGGTCTTCGGCGTCATCCCATCGAAGATTCGCCTGATGTACTTGAAGTCGGGTGAAACGATTGAGACCATGCCGACGCCGCAGTCGGTGAAGTTCATCACCACGCGTACCAAGGCCGTGTGGTCAGCGGTCGAGCGGGCGTGCACTACCGGCGACTTCCGGCCGAATCAGAGCAACCTGTGCAACTGGTGCTCATTCCAGCAGTGGTGCCCGGCGTTCGACGGCAATCCCGACCTGGCCGAAACCGAGGCGCGTGCCGTGTACGACGCGCTCCTCGAACCGAAGCCGGTCAGCCTCGCGTTGTCATGACCGACACAGCTTCAAGCAGCAACAGCGACATCGAAGTTCCTGGTCAAGGAGCATTCGGGCCAACCGTCGATGCATTCGACCGGCGCGTCGACGAACTCCTCGAACAACTCCGCGGCAACCCGGTTGCCGACAAGCTGTTCACGACCGCGAGTCATGTCGGCGAGTTCAGCCTCATCTGGCACGCCATCAGCCTGGGTCGGGGGCTCGCCAAGGGTCGACGTGACCAGGTCGTGGTCCTTGCCGTCTTGATCGGTGCTGAAAGCCTCATCGTCAACCAGGGTGTCAAGCGCCTGTTCAAGCGCACTCGTCCGACCTCAGGCGGCGACGAGCGACTCAAAGTACGCCAGCCGATGACGTCGTCGTTCCCCAGCGGCCATTCGAGCGCCGCGGCCTTTGCCGCGACCATGCTCACTGCGTGGGACGGCAAGCGACTCGGCACCATCTGGTATTCCCTCGCCGGCATCGTCGGTGTCAGCCGTGCCTACGTCCGGATCCACCACGGATCCGATGTCGTCGGCGGGTTCGTCGTCGGCAAGCTGCTCGGCGTCGCCGGACGCCGCATCGCACGGCAACTGCTGCCCGCCTGACCCGCCGGCGGCCACAGCGCTGCGCTGCACCCATTCCACGAGTCGGGCGACGGCTGGGCCTCTACCCTGGTGACCGATGAGTGACATCGTCTACGACTCCAAGATGAGCGACGCCGAAGGCTTGATGTGGCGCCTCGAAAAGGACCCCCAACTCTCGTCCACATTTGGCACGATCACGCTGCTCGACCGCGCGCCAG
>JAJCXU010000671.1 GCA_029263275.1 Ilumatobacter sp. | reverse complement strand
CCCGCCGTGGTCACGAGGGCGACGCGGTGCTCGATCAGCGGATGGCCCTCGATGAACGGTGTCGAGTCGTAGCTCGGGAGCTCCTTGGCCATGATGTGTCGGCGCTCGGCGTCGCTGAGGTCTCGGAGTCGCACCATGGGCATCAGTCTGACGTGCCGGTCACCGAGGGTCCATGTGCCGGTGTGTCGCGTCCATACGAGATCGTCTCTAACAGCTCAGTCGACCAGGACCGGGACGATCTCGAACACCTCGACCGGTGGGTCTGATATCTGGTTCTGGTGCGAGAGCAAGACGAAGAAGGTGCCGTCCCGGTCGGTCACGCTTGTCGGGAACGAATCGCCGACGTCGAACCGACCGACCTCCGCCACCGTCGACCAGCCGTCGGTCGACTCGAACAGATGAATCGATCCGAAGTTCGACACCACGGCGAGTGTCGAACCGTCGTCGCTGACGTGCAGACCGTCGATCCGCATCCCGTCGACACCGGTGGGGAGCACCGTGGCCTGGCTCGGATCGGACAGCGGCACTCGGAAGAGCTGGCCGGTCGGGGCGTGACCGACGATGAGGACGCCGTCGACGTGGACGATGCCGTTGAGCCCGGACGCGGTCGGACCGGTCCGGTCAGGCTCGAACGCTGCGTTCTCCGCGAAGACGGAGGGCGCGAAGGATGAATCGACCACATAGATCACGCCGGCACCGGTGTCGGTCACGTAAATGTTCCCGACATCATCGACGGCGATGCCGTTCGCAAAGCGTCGGTCGTCGGGTTGCACGGAAGCGAAGTCGACCAGTTCCAACTGCTCGCCGGATGTGAGATCGTGGACCGAGAGCTGCGCCGTCCCGAAGGGCAAGCCGGTCACCGCAACGAGCAGTCGGTTCCGTGCCGCGTCGGCCTCGACACCGGTGAGATTGGAGCCCGGACTCTCGGCGACCGCGGTGATCGAACCGTCGTCGCTGACGGCCAGGAGTTGGCCACCGAGCAGCGAGCCGACGATGAAGCGGTCGTTGACAGGATCGTAGGTGAGGCCCTCCGGGTAGAGGCCGGGTGCGGTGATCACGATCTCGCTGGGAGTCGCCGGAACCGTGATCGTGGTCGTCGATTCGGGTCCGTTTGTCGAGGCCGTCGTGGACTCGGGTTCCTTGGTTGGGCCGGTCGTGAGCACGGGCTCGTCGGTGGGGACGGTCGTCGGCGTGGTTGCGGGAGTGGTGCGGACCACGGTGACCGGCGCGCTCTCCTCGGCCGTGTCGTCGCTGCTTGCGCCGCAGGCGCCGAGGGCCACGGCAACTGTTACAAACAACACCATCGCTACCCGCGATGAGCACGCAATGCGCCACGCAGCTCGCCCGTCGCGCGGAGCTCTGTTCGTCTCACCAAGATCGCCATCCTCGTCCATGGGGGCCACGATGCCTGGCCCCAACCGAGAACTCCATGCGTTGCCACCTCAAGTGCATGCGAATTCGTCTCAACGTCCGGATACCCGCAGTACCGACACTCCTAGCATGGCCCGATGGCATCCCAGCGCCCGTCAGGGCCGACCGTCACCATCCCCGGGGGCTGCCGCGACGATGTCGTGCCGTTGTTCGACCGGCGAGCCGAGGCACTCGTCAGCGTGGGAGTCACTCAGGTAGCCCTGAGTTCACTGGTCGCCGGGTTCGACTGGCCTGGCCCGGATCCTCGTACGCACCTCGTCCTTGCGACCGTCGAGGGGAGGGGTCGGTTGCTCCTCGGCGGCCGGGAGCACGACCTGGTACCCGGGACGGTTGCCGTGTGCCCGGCCCATACGCCCCGGCACCAGTGGGCAGACGAGCCTTGGCGGCTCGTCACCGTCCGACTCGCCGAGATCGAGCCGTGGCGACGATTCCGGGAGATGGGCCCGTTCGTGCTGGATGGCCAGGACCTGCAACGGTTCGCTGCGCCTGTGCTGGGAATTCTCGGCGAATTACCCACAGCGATGAGCGTCGTCTCGGGGGCCTCGCACGGTCGCGATCCGTTGGATGAGTTCCTCAACCGGTTCGGGGCGCAACTGAACCGCGACCCGAATTCGTTGGGCCCTTCGGTACCGACCGAGCCGTTTACGCTGTACGCGATCATCTTGCGGATCCAGCTTGAAGCATTGCTCGCAGGCCCTCCCTCACTGAGCGACGACGAGCGCCACCTCGCGCGGCTGTGGGAAGCCGTCCGGCGAGAACCCGGCCGCAACTGGTCGGTCGAGTCGCTGGCGGCTCACCTCAGCGTCTCTCGGGCAACGCTGCACCGCATGGTCGCGCGCTATCACGGGAACGGTCCGGGCGCCATCGTCGAGCACATCCGAATGGACCACGCCGCCCGCCTGCTCGTCCACGGCGAGCTGCCGGTCAAAGCGATCGCTGCACAAGTCGGATACTCGACGCCCTACTCATTCTCAGCGGCCTTTCGGCGCGCTCGGGGCTGCCCGCCCTCGGAATTCCGTGAACGGACCGCCAGGATCTCGGCCGACTCACGCGGCCCAGCTGAGGCAGTCGGCGCACCGCCCGACCGATAGAAGACCACGAGAGGAACACAACTCACCATGGACATCGTTCTCACCGGAACAGGCTCGCCCCTGCCCGACGCCAACCGGGCCGGGCCTTCGACTCTTGTCAAAGCTGGCGACACCCACATCCTCGTCGATGCCGGGAGAGGAGTCGTCATGCGAATGGCGGGCGCCGACTCGTTGCCGGGGTTCCTCGCCGCTGTGCTCATCACCCATCTCCACAGCGATCACGTGTGCGCCCTCAACGACGTCATCACGACCCACTGGGTGATGACCCAAGGAAAGGTACGCCTTCAGGTCTACGGCCCCGTCGGTACCGCTCAGTTCGTCGAACGCCAGATCCACGCGCTCGAACCCGACATCGGGTACCGGATTGCCCATCACGACGTGTTGACTGCACCTCCCGAGGTCCAGGTCACCGAACTCGAACCCGGCGACTCGTTCACTGTAGGTGACGTGTCGATCACCACCGCCGCCACCGAGCACTCACCGGTCAAGCCGACCATCGGCTTCCGACTGGAACACGACGGAGCGAGCGCTGCACTGGTCGGCGACACGATCCCCTGCGCCGGCGTCGACGAACTCGCTCGCGGCGCCGACGTCTACGTGCAGACCGTCATCCGTCGAGACATCGTCGAGATGATCCCGAACGAGATGATCCAGGACATCCTCGACTACCACTCGACCGTGATCGATGCCGCTCAGACGGCCAGCCGCGCCGGGGCGCAACGGCTTGCGCTCACCCACATGGTCCCAGCGCCCACGCCGGAGCAGTATCCGGAATGGATCGCCCGCGCTGCGGACCACTACGACGGTGAGATCATCATCGGCGATGATCTCACCACGATCAGCATCTGAGAACGAGGGGCCCGATCACTCATCTTGCGCGCACGACCGTTCGCTCAGTCGCTGATTTCGAGCCGATTTCGTCAAGCCGCCATCGTGGCGACAACGCGCCGGAACGTGGTGTTCCATACCCCGAGCGATCGACCGACAACCGCTGAGAGTTCGAGGCGTCGGAACAGTCGTGCGGCGAGATCGGGCGATCTCATGCAATCAAGCCCGGGTCCGCGAGGATTGCAGACGTTGCTGGGCGTGCTTGGTCGGGTTGTTCACTCGTACCAGTTGATGGTGGAGCGCAAGGCCTCCGAGCACTCCGAAGAGATCATGGCCGCCAAGACCGCCGACACCGCCGAGGAGATCCAGCAGGTGATCACGCGACTACGCGCCGGGCTCGTTGCGTTCCTCGCCCGGGCAGCGCCCGGCCGGAGTCGGGCTGCAGCGGCGCGACGAGCAGAATGGGCAGAGGTGCTCGAACTCTCACCCAAGGGATTCAAGTTCGACACGCCCCCCGTGCCGGTGTACCGCCGACGCCTCACCACGCTCGCTCGTGGTGTCGCCGCCGACATCGACGCCTGACGACTCGCCAACACCCGCCCACCGACCAGCGACGAGGCAGCGCATATCGACGAGCCTGAACCACCGTCCACCCACGCGAGATCCGGCAATCTGATCACGAGCGGGCGCTCGATATCGCTCGACCAAGAGAGCCGTCGAAGAGCCTCTGCCACGGAGGGTTCGCCGTGGTTGACCAGGTGCTGAGTGACTCGCCGGCGCGGGTCGACGCGTCCCTTTGTGTCCATGATCGGTGAGACAACTTTGGTGTCTGACTGATTGGAGGATTTGTGGTGGCGAAGACGAGTGCGGTGCGGGTCGGCAAGACTGGTGGCGATGAGACAGCCAAGTCGAAGAAGACACGTTCGCAGCGTCGGGTGTTCACTCATGAGTACAAGCTGTCGATCCTCGCGGCGCATGCTCGTTGCAGTGAGCCTCGCGAACGGTCCGAACTGTTGCGTCGCGAGGGCCTCTACTCGTCGTTGCTGTCGGACTGGCGTCGTCAAGATCGCGAGGGACTTCTCGTGGTGAAAGAGGGCCGCACCGCCGACGGCGGGCGAGGCGCCGCAACACGTACCGAGATGGCCCAGTTGCGTGCCGAGAACGAACGATTGAAGAAGAAGCTCGCGAAGGCTGAGACGATCATCGAGGTCCAGGGAAAAGTGCAGGCGCTCTTGGGCGAGCTCTCTAAGAGCGCGGACACCGACGACACGTCGACCTGATCCTCGACACCGCTGTCGATGAACTCGTCGCGGCGAATATCTCGAGGAGCCGGGCCTGCACCGCCCTCGGGCGGTCTCGCGCCACCCACTACCGGCAACGCCGGCCTGCGTTGCACGGCCCGCCCTCACCGCGACCACCGTCGCATCGAGCAATCAGCGACACCGAACGAGACCGCGTGCTCGCCGTGTTGAACTCCGAACGATTCTGCGACCACGCACCCGCCCAAGTGTGGGCGACACTGCTCGACGAAGGCACCTACCTTGCGTCGATCTCGACCATGTATCGGATTCTGCGTGATCATCACCAAGTCCGCGAACGACGCCGCCAAGCCCGCCATCCCGCCCGCAAGAAACCTGAGTTGATGGCTGACGGACCAAACCAGGTGTGGTCCTGGGACATCACCAAACTCGCCGGGCCGCACAAATGGAACTGGTTCCACTGCTACGTCATCATCGACATCTACTCCCGCCTTGCTGTCGCGTGGGTCGTTGCGCCGAACGAGTCCGGCAAACTCGCTGAAGAACTCATCGACGCCGCTTGCACCGAGCAGCACATCAACCGGGGCCAACTGCACCTGCACTCCGACAACGGACCAGTGATGACATCGAAAACAGTGGCGTTGCTGCTCGCCGACCTCGGTGTCACCCGCAGCCTCTCACGGCCCCACGTCTCGAACGACAATCCGTTTTCCGAGTCCCAGTTCAAGACGTTGAAGCACTCACCGCGCTTCCCGGAACGCTTCGCCAGCCTCGCTGACGCCCGCACGTTCATCGACGGATTCTTCGACCACTACAACGAGCATCACCGCCACTCAGGCATCGACTACCACACACCCGCCGACGTCCACGCCGGCCGCCACCACCGAATTCGTGCTGCACGTCAGAACACCCTCGACCACGCCTACAGCTCGAACCCTCACCGCTTCCGCAAACGACCCGCAGCGCCAACAATCCCCGATATCACCTGGATCAACCAACCCGACAAAAACCTGCCTCACACCTCTTGACAGGCTCCGGCCCAGCTAACTCTGTGACAGTGCATCTCTATGGTGGAACCCATGGAGGTCTTGGAGCTCGAAGCGTGCGCCGCCGAACTCGCTGCCGCGAGCGACTCGACCTCCGCCGTCGATGCCAGCATCCGCTTGCTCCGCCAGGCACGCGCCGCACAGCTCGACGAGGTCCGATCAATGGTCGACCGGGGCGCGTTCTACTCCGAGGGTCATCGGTCTCCTGCGGCGTGGCTCTGCACGACCACTCGTGAGAGCTATGGACACTGCACGCTCACCATCTCGCTCGCGAAACGAATCATCGAGATGCCACTCGTGCACAACGCGTTCCGTGCTGGCGACCTCGCCGAGACGGGCCTCCGGCTGCTGACCGAATCTTGGGCGCCGTCCATCGCCGACGAGTTCGCCCGTGACGAATCCATGCTGCTCGGGTGGGCGACCACGCTGCCGGCCAAAGATCTCGGCCTCCTCTTGGACACCTGGCGCATGCAGGTCGACCCCGACCATGAGGCTTCCTCCGCTCAAGAGCGGTTCGACCAGCGCTCAGTCCACCTCTCGAAACTGCTCGATGGCGTTGGGCGTCTCGATGGCACCCTCGATCCCGAGGGCTACCAACTCCTCAACGAAGCAATCCGAGCACTGTCGCAGCCCGCAGACGACGAGACTCGCACCGCTGCCCAACGGCGGCACGACGCACTGATCCAGATGGCCAAGATCACCCTCGAGTCCTTCGAACCAGT
>JAJCXU010000670.1 GCA_029263275.1 Ilumatobacter sp. | reverse complement strand
ACTGCGATCGAACAGGACCATCTCACCAGCCCGCGGAAACTGCGTGACGTACTTCTGTAGAAACCACTGGCCCCGTTGTTCGTCAGTGGGGCGTCCGAGCGCAACCACTCGGTAGTGCTTCTCATTCATGTAGCGGGTGACACGACGGATGGTGCCGCCCTTACCCGCAGCATCGCGTCCTTCGAAGATCACGATCATCTTCTTGCCGGTCGACTCGAGATGTGACTGCAGCTTGAGCAGCTCGACCTGGTAGGCCTCGAGTTCCTTCTCGCGTCGGTACCGCCCGCGCAACTGCTTGTTCGACTTCTCGCCCGGCTGCCGCTTCTCCGGTGGCTGCACCCCGTTCGAGGCAGTCGCGGGATCAGGTGGATCGAGCGGATTGCTCGGCGCGGGGGCACTCGACTTCTTGGCCATTGGTTCACGCTCGTTGACCGCCGCTGCGCATGCCAGGGCCGAACGGCCCAAACAGTACGGTGCGAATTCATGGGAGATCGACTGGTCGGCAAGCGAGTGCTCGTGACGAGCTGCGACACGTACATGGGCCCACCGATCGTGGAGTTGTTCCGCGAGGAAGGCGCCGACGTCATCGCGGACCCTGGCGCACTGATCGGACCGACCGAACCGGCGGACCTGCTGACTCAAGTCGGCGAGATCGACGTGCTCGTCGCAAACCTCGACCTCGCGGCCTACGCCGCCCGGGTCCGCGACATCGATGATGACCAGTGGCTGGAAGGGTTCGATGCGATGGTGCACCCGCTGATGCGCCTGGTGCGGACAGCTGCACAGCCGATGATCGACCGCGGCGGCGGCTCGATTGTTGCGTTGACTTCATCGTCGCCGTTGCGCCGCATGCGTCCGCAGGCGACCAGTTATGTCACTGCACGCGCTGCTCAAAATGCGTTCGTCCGATCCGCCGGCCATGAGTTGGCTGCACACAACGTGCGGCTCAACGCGATCGCTCAGAACTTCGTGGAGAACGACACGTACTATCCACCGTCGATCATGGAGAACGAGAAGTTCCGTGATCGCCTCAAGTCGGAGGTTCCAGCACAGCGCCTCGGCACCCCGCGGGAGTCCGCGGAACTCGCGCTGTTCCTGGCAAGCGACGCCTCCACCTTCACCTTCGGCCAAGTCATCAGCGCCGACGGTGGCTGGTCGTAGGCCGGACATACTGGTCGACAGTGGGTCAGGGCATGAATCGCAACGGCGCCTGGGTCGTCGCCGCTGCCGTCCTCATCACCTTGCTGTTCGCCACGGTCAGCACGTCCGGAGGTGTGGGCCTGTGGATCGAGCCGCAGTGGGAACCGACGCTGTCCGAACCCGCTCCGATCGAGATCGACGGGCGATTCGGCCCCGGCGATGAGGCGCCACCAGTCGAAGAAGAACGCCACGACCCGATTGTGCTCCCCGCCTGGGTCATCGCTGTGCTGCGCGTGATCATGATGGTGATCGCGTTCGGAGTTGGGGTGGCGCTGGTCATGGCCGGGTGGAGGAACCGACCCCGTGTGCGCTGGCGGCAGCGATCGACGGGCGACGGCGACTTCGAGGTGTTGCCCGACATCGCCGCCGCGGTCGTCGAACAGGCGGCCGCGCAACGTGCCGCCTTGCTCGGTGGCGCACCGCGAAACGCCATCGTTCGGTGTTGGCTCCGGCTCGAGGGCGACGTTGCCGCTGCGGGCCTCACGCGTGATCCAGCAGATACCTCAATCGAGTTCACCGAGCGCGTGCTCGGACGCTACGCCGTCGATCCTGAGGCGATCACAGATCTCGCCGCGCTCTACCGCGAAGCCCGGTTCTCCGACCATCCGCTCGAAGAATCTCACCGCCTCGCAGCGCTCGATGCACTCGACCGGCTGCATCACACACTCGCCGACGGAGCGATCGGCGCCGCGCCGTGATCGATCAACGACAACGCATGCTGCAGACCGACAACGGTCGCCGGAGCATTGCCACCGCTGTGGGCGGGGCGATCGCCGGTGTCGTGATGGTGCTGCTCGGGATGGAACCACGGCTCGCGCTCGTTGGCTTCGTGGTCATGGTCGTCGCCACACTGACGTGGCTGATCGCCGACCTGGGTCACATTGCGGAGCCCGTGAACTGGCACAACTATGCAACGGCAGCGAATGACATGACCCGTCCCGACCGGCGCGTCCAAGTACTCAAAGCCCGGCTGCGTCAGTCCACTCGTCGTCGCAGAACGGGTGGACTCCCCGGAACCTCTCAGACCAACCGTGCCGACCCGATCGAAGAGATCGGCGAATCTCTCGTCGCAGTGATCGACGACCATCTCCTCGCTGACCGCGGCATCGACCGTTCACTCGATCCCGCTGGCGCCGCCGAGGAGCTTGGCGATGCACTCACACGGTTCGTCACCGACCCAGACGCGCGCGGATCGATGACACGTCGCCGCACATTGGCTCACACAGTCGCACTCATCGAAGACTTCACCTCCTCGACAGACTCCACATGAAGGACCCTCACATGACACCCCTCGAACTGTCCCAGGTCTCTGAACGAGCCGCTTCGATCCTCGACGAAGTCGAGACGGCGGTTATCGGCAAACGCGAGCCGTTGACGGTGGTGCTCAGCGGCATCCTCGCCGGCGGCCACATCCTGCTCGAAGACTTTCCTGGCCTCGGCAAGACGCTCGCAGCGCGATCGTTCGCCCAAACATTGGGGCTCGACTTCGCACGCGCGCAGTTCACACCTGACCTCCTGCCGGCCGACCTGACGGGCTCGTTCATCTTCGATCAGCGCGTGAACGAGTTCTCGTTCCGGCATGGCCCGTTGTTCTGCGGGCTGCTGCTCGCCGATGAGATCAATCGCACGCCTCCCAAGACGCAGGCCGCCCTGCTCGAAGCGATGCAGGAGCGCCAGGTGACCGTCGAAGGCGAGACGTTTCCGCTCCCCCGTCCGTTCCACGTGCTGGCAACCGCGAATCCGGTGGAGTACGAAGGCACGTACCCATTGCCCGAGGCGCAGCTCGACCGGTTCATGCTCCAGGTCAGCTTCGGGTATCCGACGGCCGACGAGGAGTGGGAGGTGCTCAGCCGTCGCCTCGCCCGTCGCCAGGAGGAACAGACCCTGCGTGCCATCGTCGATGCCGACACCCTGATCGCGATGCAAGAGGCGATCGAGCGAGTGACCGTGGACGAGAGCGTCGGTCGCTACTGCGTTGCCCTCGCCAGCGCCACCCGTCGTCACGCTCACGTACTGATGGGCTCGTCGCCGCGAGGCGCTCTGGCCCTGATGCTGGTCGCCCGTTCCTTCGCGGTGATCGCGGGCCGTGACTACGTCACACCGGAGGACGTCAAGGCAATCGCTGTCCCCGTGCTCGCTCACCGCGTCGCGGTGAAACCCGAACTCTGGATGAGCAATGCGAGCGGCGCCTCAGTCGTGGATGCGGTGCTGGCATCGGTGCCCACTCCAGCCGCGCTCGAAGCAGACGCCGCCTCCACGACGTGACCGTTTCCAGCGTCGATCCCTGGAGCCCGAGCCCGGCCCACTTTCGCGCGGTCGTCTTCGGGGTACTCGGGATTGCTCTGGCACTCCTGTTTCGGATTCCTGCCATCTTGGTGATGGCCACACCATTCGCCTTCATCGCAATCTGGTCGACAGCGACGAGGCCCGGCGACGAGCCAGAGCTCGTCAGTCGGGTCAGCCCACGGACAATCCGCGAGGGCGAGGCGACCGCATGGACCGGGGTGCTCTCAGATGTCGACCGCGTCGACCATGTCGTCGCATTCGCTCCTTCTCGCCCATGGCTGGAGACGCGTCCGCCGTCGGGCGTGGTGGCGACGAACGTCAACGTCGAGGAGTTGACCTCGACCGTGTCCATCCCGATGCGTTCGACGCACTGGGGGCGCCACGACATCGGGCCGATCAACGTCGTGGCGGTCAGCTCGTGGGGTGCGTTCCGCTGGAAGGCGCTCGACGTCGGGCATCAAGTCACGACCTTGCCGCTGCCCGAGGTCTTCGACGCTGCGGCGCCACAGCACCGGGCCAACGGGCTGGTTGGGCTCAATCGCTCGACGCGCCCAGGTGACGGCAGTGAGTTCTCGGGCATTCGTCCGTTCCAGACGGGCGACCGCCTCCGTCGGATCAACTGGCGGCGTTCGCTGCGGAGCGGCGAGCTGCACGTCACGTCGACGTACGCAGATCAGGACACACATGTTGCACTGTTCGTCGATGCACTCGCCGATTTCGGCACGTCCGGTGGTATCGACGGCGCCGCGTCGAGTCTCGACACCACAGTGCGCGCCGCGGGAGCCATTGCTGAACACTTCTTGCTCCGTGGCGATCGCGTGTCGATGCAGGTCGTCGGCTCCCGCGGTCGATCTCACGTTCCTCCAGCGAGTGGACGCGGCCACCTCCGACAGATCCTCGACGTACTTGCCGCAATCGTTCCCGACACCAGTCGGTCCGCCGCGAACCGGGCGAGCCGCGACCCGATCCCGGGTGATGCGTTGGCGATCATGCTGTCGCCGCTCATCTCGCCAGCCGCGCTCGAACGCGCCGTCTCGATCGCAAGCCACGGTCTCACCGTTGCCGTGGTCGACACTCTGCCGGACGATGTACATGCCGCCCACGACGCAACGACGGAGCTTGCATGGCGAATTCGTCTGCTCGAACGGCAGCGTGAGGTGCGCTCTGTACAGAACGTTGGCGTGCCCGTCATTGCATGGCGCGGGCCAGGCAGCCTCGACCCGTTCTTGCGCGAGATCGCGCGTCGTGCTGCTGCCCCGAGGCTGGCGCGCCGATGAACTCGCCGACCTTGCAGGCCTGGATCGACAAGCTGCACGAGACGAGTCGCCAGCAATCGCTCTTGGGCCTCGTCACCGTCCTTGCACCGCTCGGGGCGATCCTCGCTGTCGCCGCCGAGATTGGGAGGTGGTGGCCCTTCGGGCTTGTCGTCGTACCCATCTTGGCCCTGGCGTCGGCGATTGGCCCGGATTCACATGCGGCCTTCCTCGTGATTGCTGTGGTGGCCATGCACTGGGTGGTGACCATCGATCGCGTCGACACACCTTGGTTACCTGTGGCGAGCGTCTGCCTCCTCGTCTACCACGCCGTCAACGCCTTGACCGCGACGTTCCCAACCGGCGGCGACGTCTCGACGGCGACGATCGTGGAATGGCTGTGGCGCACGATGTTCGCGGCCGGCGTCACCGTCGCGGTGTGGGCGCTGGTGGTGCTGCTCGACGGTCGCAACGCAGCGGGCAACGGGTTGCTGACTGCACTCGCGCTGGCAATCGTCAGCGCCGGAGCGGTCGTGCTTCGTTCCGGCAGCATCGACGAATCGCGCTGACTTCGCCACCCCGACCTTCACGAAGGTCGGGTACCTCGAGTGGCAATCGCGATCGGGTCGAAACTCATTTCGTCGTGTCCGATGTTGGTGAGACCAGCCGCGGCGAAGTGTTCGGCGGTCTCCGCTGCGACCGCTTGAGCCGAGTCGGTGGAGGTCGGCGGCGGCATGTAGACGAACACCATCTCGCCGCCAGTGCTCAACCGGGAGGCGAGTTCCGTGATGGCGACGAGCGGCTCGGGCCAGAACATCGAGGCGTTGACGGCGTAGATGATGTCGTAGCCGGTCAGCTCGGGTGGCGGGTTGGCGGAGTCACCGACGCGGAAATCGACGTCACCACGTTCAACGGCGTCCTTGTTTCGCTTCGCTGCAGAGCGCGACATGAGGTCGGAGATTTCGAGCCCGGTGATGTGTCCGCCATCGAGAGATGGCAGCAGGGCCTCGATTGCGAGGCCCGGGCCATGCCCGATCTCGAGAATGCTGACTCCAGCCGGCGGACCGATGATCTCCGCGATCCAGTGGTTACGTGCGACGTTCGTGTCCCTGGTGGCCATGATCCGACCCGCAACTCGTCCGTACATCCCTCTCGGGTGGTGAAACTGATCGATGACGCGGGCCATCACGTAGGACTTGATGCTCATGAACTCTCCGTTCGTTGTGTGCTGTTGCCAGCAATCCAACAACCTCAACCGAAGGTGAGGTCAAGAGGTTCGGGTGCAATTCGTCGAATATCTCACTCTGCGCTCCGCCGCGAACGGCGAAGGGTCAGTTCGTGATCATCGTGAGCTGGGCAGGGCCTTGACCGGAAATGGAGAAGTACTCGATCGTGTAGAACCCGAAATCGAGCGCGGTGATCGTGGCCTGGGGGTCGAGGTTGCCAGCACTGTCGTCGTCGGTTGCGACGATGTTCCCGCACGGATCAAGAATCGTCAGGAACGCATCGACCGAACCCCCTGTCGGATCGTGGGTGATGGTGACGTCGAGGACGTCACCGGCAAAGAGCTCGATCATTTCGGAACCGACGGTCGGAAGTTCCGACACGGTGACGAACGAGCGAGAGATGAGAAACGGCGAGACGTTTGCAGGTCCGGGCGGGCCGCAGGGCACACCCGACCCAACCGGGTTCGGCGGGGTGGTCGGAGTTGGAGCGGGGGCCGCAGTCGGCGTGGGAGCCGGTGCTGCAGTCGGAGTTGGAGTAGGTGCTGCGGTCGGAGTCGGGGCGGGCGCCGCCGTCGGGCTCGGAGCAGGTGCGGTGGTCGCTGCTGGCGTGGTCGCGCCCGGCACCGTGATGGCACCAGGAAGCGTCGTTGCAGCCAGAACCGTGGTGGCACCGGGAAGCGTCGTGGCGCCCGGCACCGTGGTGGCGCCGACGACGGTCGTGGTCGTCGTGCTGGTGTCGGTACCGATCGAGCCGGTGTCGTTGCCGGAGTCGCGAAGGAACAGGAAGTAGACCAGGACGAAGATCAACGTCATGACCACGACGACGAGCGCGACCACCAGAGCGGTGTTCGGGCGAGGCGCAGCAGGCGTCGGCGTGGCGAACTGCGGTTGTTGCAGATTCGGGTCGCCGGGGTATGTCGGCTGCGTCATGATCGATCCTCGACCGAGTTCGAGCGAGGGTTCGCGGTTGAGGAATTCTTTCGAGGCAGAGCAGACATGGACGGGGACGCTACTTCCACCAGGCGCTGGCGCAGCACAAGCGCAATGGATACGGTCCCAATCGTTGCACCCCCAGCCGAATGGAGCCCCACATGCCCGACCTCGAAGATGTCCGCAGGTTTCTGTCCGATGAGTCGGGGCTGGCCGTGGTGAGCACCACCCAGGCAGACAGTCGAGTGCTGTCCAGCGTCGCGAACTGCGGAGTGATTGATCACCCCGTCAACGGCGAGCCACGACTTGCGCTCATTTCGATGGGCAGCGCGGCTCGACTCAAGCACGTGCGGCGCGGATCGGCGGTCACCATCGCGATCCGCAGAGGCTGGCAGTGGATTTCGGTGACTGGCACAGCCGATCTGGTCGGCCCTGCAGATCAGATCGACGGCCTCGACGCTGAAACGCTTCGGCTGCTGCTCCGGGCGGTCTTCGTCGCCGCCGGCGGTACGCACGACGACTTCGACGCGTACGACCGCTCCATGGTCGAGGAGGGCAGAACCGCCGTACTGGTCTCGCCCGACCGCATTCTCGGCAACGGTCCCGCGGGCGCCTGAAGGGTCAGGAGACGACCGACGCTGGCCGACCAGCGAGCACAGCCAGCGCATTGTCGACAGCGTGTTCGAAGAGCCGACGACGGCCGATCGCTGTCGACGAGGCGATGTGCGGTGTGACGATCACATCTAACCGATCCAGCAGTGGATGCCCGACCGGGAGCGGCTCGGGTTCGGTCACATCGAGCCCTGCGCCGGCGACCTGCCCTTCGTCGAGCGCGGCAAGGAGCGCGTCCTGGTCGATCAGCGGTCCGCGCGCACAGTTCACGATGTAGACCCCGCGTCGCATCGTGGCGATCGACGAGGCGTTGATCAGATGCCGTGTCGAGGAGATCGAGGGCGCGTGGAGCGAAACCACATGTGAGGACCGGAGCAGCTCGTCGAGGTCGACCAGCCTGACGCCAGCGACTGGGCTCGACCGGAGCCCCGGATCATGGGCGACCACGTTCATTCCCAACGCGAGGGCAGCGGCCGCCACGCGGGAACCGATTCGCCCCAGCCCCACCAGCCCAAGCGTTGCGCCGTCGAGTTCGAGCGACGTGGCGACCTTCGGCCCGCCCCGGCCAGCCGCTGCACTCGCAGCGTGAACCGGCAGCTCCTTGGTGACGGCCAACAAGAGCATCATCGCGTGCTCAGCGGTCGACACCGTGGGCGAATCGGGCCCATTGCAGACGACCACGCCAGCGGCGCGGGCAGCATCGAGGTCGACGTTGTCGTAGCCAATCCCCATGCGCGACAGCACCTGGAGATCGGGAAATCGAGCAAATCGATCGGCGTCCCATTCGTGACCAATGCCGATCACCGATGCCGCTACGCCCACCAACTCTGCATCCGTGGAACCAACGAGTCGGGCCGTGTCCGCGACGTACGCGAGATCGGCATCGAGGATCGGCCGGTCGATGTGCAAGACGGGAAGATGGTCGTCGGACATGACCACAGCATCTCGTAGTCGGCGTGTGGTCGGCGACTTCGGGCGAGTTTGGGAGCCTGTGGTGCTGTCGCCTGGCGAGTTGGTCTTACTCGAACGATGAGCTTGAGTGAGACTGCCCGAACCATCAACGCCACGGCGTACAGCTACATCTCGTCGTGGGCGTTGCTCACCGCAGCCGAGCTGCGGCTCTTCGACCGGCTCCCGGCCCGCAGTGACGATCTGGTCGATGCTTTCCCCGACGCGGATCTTGTCGACACGCTGATGCTCACACTCGCCGACGCTGGCCTCGTCGTGGACAACGACGGCGTCTGGACACAAACCGACGAGATGACGACCTTGCTCACCGGCGATGACTCGTATGCGGACTATCTCGGCGGGCAGATCATGCAGCAGATGACTCCTCGGATGACGCTTGGCTTGACCGGCGAGAACGTGCTGTCGTCCGTGCTCACCGACCCGACGTCACGACGTGGGTACGAAGGATGGTTCACGGACGCCGACGAGGCCAACGCCTACCAGTCGTCGCAGTACGCCGGCTCCCTCGGCCCCGCCTCAGCGCTCTCGAAGCAGATTCCCACCCCGACCGGACGAGTCCTCGACCTTGGCGGCGGATGGGGTGCCATCGCCCAAGCCGTCGCAAAGCGCCACGACGTGGACGTCGATGTGGTCGACTTCGGCACCGTTGTCTCCAGCGCCCCCGCAGGCAGCGACCGCGTCAGCTTCCGCGAAGGCAACGCTCTGGACGAAACGACGTGGCCCGATGAGGCATACGACGGCGTCGTGCTCAGCTACTTGTTCTCGTCGATCCCCGGCTCGGAACAAGAACCCTTGCTCGCCGCCCTCGCTGAACGCGGTGTGCGATGGATCGCAGTGCACGACTTCATGGCCGGGACCGGCCGGTGGGCATCAGCGTGGTCGCTCCAACACGCCGTGTTCGTTCCGGAACACCGCTCACGGTCCGAGGACGATGTGTCCTCGATGCTCCAGTCGGCCGGCTTCGGCACGATCAGCGCCAGCCCCCTCATCGACGAGATGACGACGCTGGTCGTCGGCACGCGCCACTGACCCAGCGACATCCACCTCGCGGCTGCTGAACAGGCCGCTCAGACCGCTGTCACGCGCGCTCGAGGAGAACGAAGTTGTTGATGAGCTGGGGCCATTTGACCCCGACGGCTTCCAGGGACCTGGGGAGTATCTCGAGGCTGAGGGGTGCCGTGGCTCGCAGAACTCGCCACAGCGGCCCGCCGGTTGCGGAAGCTTCACGGCGAGCAAGCGGCGGCAGACGTCGCAGCATGTCCGTGAGGGTGATGGCGATCTCCATGTGCGCATAGCCTGTGTTGCGCTCGACGTTCACGACGCGCAATCCGGCATCGTCCGCGATGGACTGGTACTCCTGAACCGAGCGGTAGACCACTTGGTACTCGCCGGTCTTGACCTTCACGCCAGATCGCACGCCGGATTCGCGCAGGATGATCCGGCCGTTCGGTGCAAGTTCGCCGAGGCGGTTGAGGAGTACTTCGGCGTCGGCCCGGTCGAGATACATGAGCAGCCCGCCGACCAGGACGCCATCGAATTCGCCATGGAACGGCGCGGTGAGGGCATTCCCGTGGACGAGTTCGACGTTGTCGTGTCCGACCAAGCGTCGCCGCGCCGCGGCCAACATGCCGGCGCTCGCGTCGACACCGACGACGCGCGCATACCGCCCTGCGAACAGTGCGGTCCAGGCACCCGCGCCGCACCCGATGTCAAGCACCGCTGCGCTCGGGCCCAGCGCGGCAAACCAGCGATCGATGACGGCCTGTTCGAGCGCAAAACGGTGTTCGATGCAGTCACGCGGCAGGCCCTGGTCGTGGGCCATGTAGGAAGCCGAGTCGGCCTCGTCGGCGGCGTCTTCCCAGTAAGAACGTACGGCGTCGTAGTCGAGGCGGTCATCGGTGCCTCGCTCGTTGTGCATGACGCGGACCCTAACCACGGCGGGCGCGAACCGCGTGAGCACCCATCACCACCCTTGTGGGTCTGATCAGGGGGAAATGCCCTCAATGCTGATTGCCGGAGTAGGTTGAAAGTGCCTTAGTCGGATGCGCGACGCATTGTTCGTCGTTGACCCCGCCCGTGATCGGCGGATGCCCGATGAGGTTGTTCGCCCGCAATTCTTGCACCGGGAAGCACCAGGGCACTGGAGAACGTAGTGCTGAAGACCCTCGGGTCCGACCTTGTCGGGCTCACGAACATCCACCCCGTGGGATCCCCCGCGCCCGTACGTCGAGCGGTGATCCTGGCTGCTGGCATGGGAAGCCGGATGGGGTCGTTGACCACATCTGTGCCCAAGTGTCTCGTCGAGGTGAACGGCGTTCCGATCTTGTTTCGGTCGCTGCGGGTTCTGGCGTCCTCTGGTGTGACCGAGGCCGTCCTGGTGGTCGGATATGAAGCAGACCAGGTGCGGCGCCGCGTCGGCGACACGTTCGCGGGGATGCAGATCAAATACGTCGACGCGCCCCTCTACAACCAAACGAACAACATCTGCTCGTTGTGGGATGCCCGCCACTACCTCGATGAGGACATCCTGCTGATCGAAGGAGACGTCGTCTTCGACCTCGACGTCGTCATGGGTCTCTACGAACACCCTGGGTCGAGCATGGCCATCGCCGCTGACAGGGCAGAACTCTCAGGAACCGTCGTGCGTCATGACGATCGCGGACTGGTCACATCGTTCATCCTCGGTGCCGGTCGCGCTGGCCTGGTCGATGTCACGAGCGTGCACAAGACGGTCAACCTCTACTTGCTACGGGCCGAAGAGCTGCGCACCATGATCGTCCCCGAGCTGTGCCGTCAGGTCGACAGTGGGAACGTGCAGGCGTACTACGAGACCGTGCTGCGCGACCTCGTTGCCCAGCGCGATCTGCCGGGCCTTGTTGCCGTCGACGTGACCGAGAGCCGTTGGTATGAGATCGACGATCATCGCGATCTCGACAATGCCGAGTTCATGTTTCTCACCCCGGACGAGCAGTACGACCGCATCCAGTCGTTGCATGGGTCGTACTGGCGCTACGGAATCATCGACCACTCGTACCTCTACAACCTGCATTTCCCGCCACAAGCGATGCTCGACCACCTCCATTCCGAGATGCGCGAGCTCGTCACGAATTATCCGGTCGGCCAGGCCGAGTTCGACCGGCTGGTTGCCCAGTGGGTCGGAGCTCCGACGGAGAACATCGTGGCCGGCAACGGAGCGGCAGAGTTGATCAGGATTCTCGGAGAGCATGTCATCGAGAAGATGACGATTGCTGTGCCGTCGTTCAACGAGTACGAGAACGCGCTGCGACCCGACCAACTCGACCGAGTCCCGCTCGAGGCGGAATCCTTCGACGTCGATCTCGACGCGTTTGCCGAGTCTGCTCGTCGGGCGGGTTCAAACGTTGCGATCCTGGTCACCCCCAACAACCCGACGGCCCGCTCGGTCAGCCGTGCAGACATCCTCGAGCTGAACGATCGTCTCGCCAGCCACGGATGCCGACTGATCGTCGACGAGTCGTTCATCGAGTTCTCTCGCGGCGGACGCGCCGAGAGCGTGGAGGACGATGTCGTCGGTCGCCCGAATCTCGCCGTCATGAAGAGCATGAGCAAGGTGTTCGGCATTGCCGGCCTCCGCCTTGGATACCTGCTCACCGACGATCGCGAGTTCGCGACATCGGTCCGCAGTCACTTGCCGATCTGGAATCTGAACGGCTTCGCCGAGTCGTTCTTGCGATACCTCGGGCGCTACCGGGCGGACTTCGAAGTCAGCTGCGATTTGGTGCGCGACACATGCCAGAGCTTCTACGAAGCCTTGTGCACCGTTCCCGGCTTGACTGCTTTGCAGCCTGACGCGAACTTCGTGTTCTGCAAGATCACCACGACAGGTCTGACCGGACCGGCCGTGGCGCGTCGGCTGTACGTCGAACATGGCATCTTGATGAAGGACTGCGCCTCGAAGTCGATGCCCGAGGCCGAGCGCTACCTGCGCATCGCCTCACGGACGACGGACGAGAACCGCCGCCTGGTCGACGCCCTCTGCCAGATGCGATTGGATCAGTCTTGAGCGCTGCCTCGCCAACCGCGTCGCCAAGGGAGACACCTCGCCCGATACTGGGCCACGTTGCTGACGCAGCCAACCTGCTGACGCTCTGCGGCCTCGCGTCCAGCGTGCTGGCGATGTTGCTTGCCGTGCGGGCCGAGTATGCCGGTGCTGCGATCGCGCTGGTGGCGGCCTTCGTCTTCGACGTCGTCGACGGACCCGTTGCAGCTCGTGCGACGAATCGCGATCACCATCAGTCCGCATTCGGAGCCAATCTCGACTCGTTGGCCGACATGGTCTCGGCCGGCGTCGCGCTCGGCGTGGTGATCTTGTCGTACGGCGACTTCCGGTTCGTGTACTGGCCCTTCGCCGTCGCGATCGCGATGGCCGCGGCGCTCCGCCTCAGCTATTTCAACGTCCACGGACTCGACAGCGACTCAGGCACCTACACCGGTCTGCCGGCCGACCTCGCCGTCATCGGGTTCGTCGCGCTCATGCTCTTCGATGGACCGCTCGATCTCGCAGCATTTCGAGTCGTGCTCTGCGTCGGTGCGCTGGTGCTCGCTGCGCTGATGGTCAGCTCCTTGCCCATCCCCAAGCTGACCGGACGGGCGTCTGTCGCCGTGACCGTCGGCGGCCTCGCTCTGGCGGCGGTCCACGCTGCTCGCTTGGTTGGCTGACCCAGCGCTCCAGACCGGTCCGAGCGGAGCGCACCGTCGACTCCACTGGGTCACGCTGCAGTTCGCGATGGCTCACGACATCACACGGTGGGCGCAGAGGGATTCGAACCCCCGACATCTGCCTTGTAAAAGCAGCGCTCTAACCAACTGAGCTATGCGCCCGCACTGAGCGATGGAGCCTACCGTCGGCCGCTCGGGCGGCCCGGGAGAAAAGACCGCCATTCCGATGCGGGCATATGTCAGTATCGGAATATGCGTTCGACCATCATCTCCCTCGCCGCCGTCATCGCC
Organism: Ilumatobacter sp.; assembly: GCA_029263275.1. Classification (GTDB taxonomy): domain Bacteria; phylum Actinomycetota; class Acidimicrobiia; order Acidimicrobiales; family Ilumatobacteraceae; genus Ilumatobacter_A. The sequence goes on along the minus strand of JAJCXU010000670.1, from coordinate 605 downwards.
CTTGCGATGAGTGCGTGTGGCAGCGATTCCCCCAGCGATGCGGACGCTGACACACCCGAGGCGTTGCCAGACACGTGCACGCTGCTCTCCAACGCCGAAGTCGAGCAGCTCACGGGAGATCTTCCGTCCACTGCCCGGCCGGCATCGATCGAAGGTTCGCTGTCGGTCTGTCAGTGGGGAGACGGCACCGCCGACTTCTTCAGCCTCACGTTGCAGACCGACCACGATTGGGATGCTCAGGTTGAAATCGCTATCGCCCGCGGCGACTCGAAGTACCGCGAACTCGGTGGTGTCGGCGACCGTGCCTACGTCGAACTCGAGCGCTTCGTCCAAGCCGAACACGATGGAGTGCTCGTGATCGTCGGGCCGGTGGACGAAGGCGACATCCAGGCACTTGAGGCGATGACCAACACCATCATCACCCGGCTGCCGTGATCAGAGTCCCACGACACGCATGTTGAAGTTCGCACTCCTTGCCCTGCTCGACGCTGAGCCACAGTCGGGCTACGACCTCGCCAAGCTCGCAGGTGGCAGCGTTGGATTCTGCTGGCCCGCAGGCCACAGCCAGATCTACGGCGAGCTCAAGAAGCTGAACGAGAGTGGCC
>JAJCXU010000669.1 GCA_029263275.1 Ilumatobacter sp. | reverse complement strand
GGCGCGCTCCAGACCGGCGCCTTGTCCACGACGTTCACCGCATCGCAGGGGCTCCTGCTCATGCTGCCGAACATGTTCAAGATCGCCGGCGAGTTGACGCCGGCGGTCATTCACGTCGCGGCCCGATCGATTGCCACGCATGCACTGTCGATCTTCGGTGATCACAGCGACGTGATGGCGGCTCGAACGACAGGGTTCGCCATGTTGTGCGCCAGCTCGGTCCAGGAGGCCCACGACTTCGCGGCCGTGTCGCATGCCGCCACCCTGCAGACGCGAGTGCCGTTCCTCCACTTCTTCGACGGGTTCCGCACGTCGCACGAGATCAACCGCATCGAGCTCCTCGAGAACGAGACGCTGAGCTCACTCGTCAGCCACGACGACATCGTTGCCCACAAGTTGCGACGGCTTCGTCCGAGTGCGCCCAGCATTCGGGGCACGGCACAGAACCCCGACGTGTTCTTCCAAGCCCGCGAGGCGGCCAACCAATTCCATGCCGCCGTCCCGAGCGTGGTCGCCGACGTGTTCGATCGACTCGAAGCCCTGACCGGCCGCCGATATGGCCTCGTCGACTACGAGGGTGCGCCCGACGCTGAGCGTGTCATCGTGATCATGGGATCAGGATCGGGCGCCGTCGCTGAAGCGGTCGCCAAGCTCGTTGCCGCTGGCGAATCCGTGGGGGTTGCGACGATTCGCCTCTTCCGCCCCTTCCCCGTGGACGCGCTCCTCGCTGCGCTCCCCAACTCGGTGCAATCCATCGCGGTCCTCGACCGAACGAAGGAGCCTGGCTCGGTCGGCGAACCGCTGTTCCAGGACGTCGTCACCGCGCTTGCCGAGTCCGACCGATCCGGAGTGCGCGTCATCGGTGGGCGATACGGGCTGGGCTCGAAGGAGTTCACGCCGGCGATGGCGAAGGCGGTGTTCGACGAGTTGATGGTCGATGCACCCAAGCGTCGGTTCACCGTCGGCATCAACGACGACGTGACCGGCAGCAGCCTTGACGTCGACGACACGTTCCGAGTCGACAACGACGTCCGCTCCGCGGTCTTCTATGCGCTCGGCTCGGACGGCACGGTCGGTGCGAACAAGGCGTCGGTGAAGATCATCGGCTCGCAACCCGATCTCCACGCCCAGGGCTACTTCGTGTACGACTCGAAGAAGGCCGGCTCGATGACCGTGTCGCACTTGCGCTTTGGCGATGCACCGATCCGGTCGACGTACCTCATCGAGGAGGCGGACCTCGTCGCCTGCCACCAGTTCGGACTCCTCGACCGGTTCGACGTCCTCGAGAACGCCCGCCCGGGCGGCACCTTCCTGCTCAACGCCCCGCACCCGGCTGACGAGGTGTGGGATCACCTGCCGCCGATCATCCAACGCGAGATCGTCGATCGCAAGCTCCGGTTCTTCACCATCGACGCCGCGCGGGTCGCATCCGAACTCGGCATGCCGGGCCGGATCAACACGGTCATGCAACCGTGCTTCTTCGCACTCGTCGACGTGATGCCACAGGCTGAAGCGCTCGCCGCGATGAAGGACTCGGTCACGCAGACCTACGGCAAGCGCGGGCGCCTCATCGTCGAGAAGAACCACGCCGCGATCGACCGGGCACTCGACGAGCTCGCGGAGGTCAGTGTTCCGACCGCGGCACCGGCTATGGCCACCGCCACGATGGAGTCCGTCGACGAGGCCAGTGCGGTTACCGACGCGTCGTTCGTCGAACGGGTCACGATGCAACTCCTCGCGGGCAAGGGCGATCTGCTTCCCGTGTCGGCGATGCCCATCGACGGGACCTTTCCAAGTGGCACGACGCGCTACGAGAAGCGCAAGCTCGCCGCCGAGATTCCCGTGTGGGAACCCGATCTATGCATCGATTGCGGCAAGTGTGTGATCGTCTGCCCACACGCCGCAATCCGGATGAAGGCCTACGAGGCACCCGTGCTCGATCTCGCGCCCGACGGGTTCAAGACGAAATCGTTCCGCTCACGCGAACTCGTCGACCACCACCTCACGGTGCAGGTCGCCCCGGACGACTGCACCGGGTGCGGGGTCTGTGTCGACGTCTGCCCGGCCAAGGACAAGACCGAGGTCAAACGGAAGTCGATCAACATGCGATCGGCCACCGAGCACCGCGACCTTGAGCGGTCCGGGTGGGACTTCTTCGGCACGATCCCCGAACTCGACCGCTCGGCGATCACCCACGACTCGGTGAAGAACAGCCAGCTCCTCGAGCCACTGTTCGAGTTCTCGGGCGCATGCTCAGGGTGTGGCGAGACGCCGTACCTCAAGCTGCTGACCCAACTGTTCGGCGACCGACTCGTCGTCGCGAACGCCACGGGTTGCTCATCGATCTATGGCGGCAACCTGCCGACCACACCGTGGGCGGCCAACGGCGACGGCCTCGGCCCTGCCTGGTCGAACTCGCTGTTCGAAGACAACGCCGAGTTCGGGCTCGGGATGCGGCTTGGTGTCGAACACCATCAGCGCGACGCCCGCCGACTCCTCGAGGAACTCTCGAGCGACATCGGCACCGAACTCGTGAGCGCACTCCTCGACAACACGCAGCCGACCGAGGCCCACATCGCAGATCAACGATTGCGAGTGGACGAACTCCGGGGTCGGCTGACCGGCATCGACGACCAGCGCGCTCGCACGCTGGAAGCGATCGCCGACGAACTCGTTCGTTCCAGCACTTGGATCGTCGGCGGCGACGGCTGGGCGTACGACATCGGTTTCGGTGGCGTCGATCAAGTGCTCGCGAGCGGGCGCAACGTCAACCTGTTGGTGCTCGACACCGAGGTGTACTCGAACACCGGTGGGCAAGCCTCGAAGGCGACACCGATGGGCGCAGTGGCCAAGTTCGCTTCCGCCGGCAAGGCGACCGCAAAGAAAGATCTCGGTGCGGTGGCCCGGAGTTACGGCAACGTGTACGTGGCGCAGGTGGCAATGGGTGGCAGCGAAGTGCAGACCGTCAAGGCGCTGCAGGAGGCCGACGCCTGGGACGGTCCGTCACTCGTCATTGCCTACTCGACGTGCATCGCTCACGGCATCGACATGACCACGTCGATGTCGCACCAGAAGGACGCTGTGAAGTCGGGCTACTGGCCGCTGTATCGGTACCGACCGACCGACGAGGAACACGAGCATCCCTTCCAGCTCGACTCCGCTGCACCGAGCATTCCGCTCAGGGACTTCGCGCTGAAGGAGGCGCGGTACGCGATGCTCGCCCGCACGAATCCGGAACGCTCGAATGAGCTCCTCGATCTCGCGCAGCTCGGCATCGACGAACGTTGGCACTACTACGAGCAACTCAGTTCGCTCGAACGATCGATGGCGACGGTCCCCCACCCCGACGAAGCGGTCAGCGTGGAATTGACGGAACGCAATGAAACGACCACCAGCGACAACTCGGAAGGATCGAACGACGATGACTGATCTCCACACGACCTACCTCGGTCTGCCCTTGCGGTCGCCGCTCGTCGCATCGGCGGGCCCGCTGACCGGCGACCTTGATCGAATGCGCGACCTCGAGGCTCACGGCGCTGCCGCGATTGTCATGCCGTCGCTCTTCGAGGAACAGATCGAGCACGAGACGAACGAAATCGACCGGCTGTTCACGATGTACCAGGACAGCTTTGGCGAGGCATCGTCGGTGCTGCCGGAACTCGACGGGTACAACAGCGGCGTCGACCGCTATCTCGAACTCGTCGAAGCGGCGAAGGCCGCCCTCGACATCCCAGTGATCGCCAGCCTCAACGGAACCAACATCGGTGGGTGGCTGCGCTACGCAACCCTGCTCCAGGATGCTGGCGCGGACGCGATCGAGCTGAACCTCTATTCGGTGGCGGCCGACCCGATCGTGTCCGGGGCAACAATCGAGTCGGAACACTTCGGCTTAGTCGCCGTGCTGGCCGACGAGATCAGCATCCCCCTCGCGGTCAAGATCTCGCCGAACTACTCCTCGTTGGCATCGTTCGCCGTGGGCCTGCAAGAGGCCGGAGCCTCCGGTGTGGTCATGTTCAACCGCTTCTATCTGCCCGACCTCGACTTGGAGACACTGGACGTCACACCGCGAGTTGCGCTCAGCACACCGGAAGAAGTGCGTCTCCCACTCCGCTGGACAGGCATTCTGCGTGAACACCTGTCGATGTCAATCGCTGCATCGAGTGGCGTGCACAGCGGTTTCGATGCCGCGAAGCTGCTCCTCGCGGGCGCCGACGTCGTGATGACGACGTCATCGCTGCTGCGCCATGGGCCCGAGCACCTGGCAACCATCGAGGCGCAACTGCGTGACTGGATGAGCGAGCACGACTACGACACGGTCGACGAGATGCGCGGCGCTGTGTCGCGAGCGGCGGCAGCAGACCCGTCGGCCTACGAGCGCGCGAACTACATCGGCAACCTCGCGAGCTACACCAGCGGCTTTCTCAGCACCGACCCGATCGGGCTTCGCCACCACTGATTCATCAGCGGCACCCGGGTCCAGCAACCGCAATGGCTGGGTACCGTCCACAGGGTGAACCTTCCTCCGCCGTCGCTGTCCACGGCACGCCCGGCTCCAACGGGCGATGCCCCATCCAGTCCCGCCGAACCTGACCACAGCCACGTCTTCGACACCGACGACGCACGCAAGGCGGTCGCGCTGCGCAAGATGAAGAGGGTGGCGACGCTGCTGCTCGTCGTCGCTGCGGTCGTGTTCATCATCGCCAAGATCAACGAAGACCGGGGCTCGTGGGTCGGCTACGTCCGCGCCGTCGCGGAAGCGGCGATGGTCGGCGCGCTCGCCGACTGGTTTGCGGTCACCGCCCTCTTCCGGCATCCGCTCCGGATCCCGATTCCGCACACCGCCATCATTCCGAAACGCAAAGATGAGATCGGCCGCAGCCTCGGCAACTTCGTCGAGTCCAACTTCCTCACCGCCGAGGTGATCGACGAGCGCCTGCACGGCGCACGAATCGGTGAGCGCGCCGGCACCTGGCTTGCGCAGCCCGCCAATGCCACACGCGCCGGTGATGCAGTGGCCGACGTGCTCCGCGGCGCGCTCGAGGTGCTCGATGACCGCGAAATCCAGCAGGGGCTCGAACACCTCATCGAGTCACGCGTGCGCGCCACCCCGGTCACCCCGCTGCTCGGCAAGGCCATCGACCTCACCGTCGAGGGCGGGCATCACCAGCGGCTGCTCGACGCGGTACTCGTCGGTGTCGGCGGCTTCCTCGACGACAACCGGGTCACGTTCAGACGACGCCTCGACGAGGAGTCGCCGTGGTGGGTGCCCGAGCCCATCGACGATCGTGTCTTCAACAAGATCTACACCGCGGTCACCAGTTTCCTCGACGACGTGGCCAGCACGCCCGACCACGAGATACGCGACAGCGTCGACACTCGCGTCGCAGCACTGGCCGAGCGGCTGCGTGCCGACCCCGAGTTGCACGCCAAGGGCGAAGCATTCAAGGAGGAGATGCTCGACCACCCCGAGGTGCGTCGATGGATCGAATCACTGTGGACCGAAGCCAAGCGCGGGATGATCAGCGCTGCCGACGACCCGACGAGCGAGCTCCGAGTGCGGCTCGTCAACAGCTTGCAGCAACTCGGTGCCCGGCTGGCTGAGGATCCAGACATGCAGCGCAAGATCGACCGCTGGGTGTCAGATGCGCTCGCGTACCTGGTGGAGAACTACCGCACCGAGGTGAGCGACATCATCGCCTCAACGGTGGAGAAGTGGGACGGTGAATCGACCGCCGAGAAGCTCGAACTCCAGGTCGGACGAGACCTGCAGTTCATCCGCATCAACGGCACCATCGTCGGTGGGCTCGCCGGCCTGGTCATCCATGCGATCGGCCAATTGCTGTAGCCGAGACTCAGTCGGGCTTCAGTCGAAGTCGAAACGATTCCGCGCTGGCGGCGCGTCGACGACCGACGCAATCAGGGCGGTGACACGCTCGCACATCTCTTCCATCTCGACGACCGACTTCTCGAAGGCGCGCGGTGCCGTGCCGGTCGGGTCGAAGATCTCCTCGACGTCGCCGCCGATGTATTCCCGCGCGGTTCGGTCCGTCGTCAGTTCTGTGGCCCAGTCGCGCAGGGTTCCACCGGCAGGCGGTTCATGCGACGTAGCGAGGTCGAGGAACTCCGGCATCGTCATCGAGCGGCGGTAGGCCGACGGTGAAATGGCCGCGATCTTGATCACGTGATCGCGTTCTGAGGTGAGGATCAGATCAGCGGGTTCGACGTTGCGTTCGGTCACCTGACGGCTGCGATGCGCGGAGGTGTCGAGTCCTCGCCGGGCCATCGCCGCGACGGCATCCGGGATCGATGGCATGTCCTCGGGCCCGAAGCCGAGCGAACGCACGATGGACGCCCCGACGCCGAGCCGGGCATCGAGGTCGCGTTTGAGCATCGCCATGGTCATCACGGACCGGGTTCGATTGTGCGAACACACGGTGAGGATCTTGAGCGGTTCGGTCATGCCTGCTTCTTCAGGTCACGATTGGTGGTCATGGCGTCCGGATGTCGATGCCGAAGATCTCTTCGAACCGCGAGTTGTACGCCTCATCGTCGGCGATCATGCCGAGTCCGAGCCAGTCGGCGTCGTCGATGCGATCGTGCAGTGCGGCCATCTCCGCTCCGGCCCAGCTGACCGGGTAACGCAGCACCGGTTCGTCGGTAGTGATCGCGTGATGGATCACCTTGCCGACCTCGAACGGGTCGGTGGCGTTCATCATCCCGGCCGCATAGAACTGGAACATGTGGCGGTACTGGTCGTCGTAGGCACCCGTTGAGTTCGGCGCATCGATGTTCTTCGCGAAGATCGCCGACTTGGTCACGCCGGGTTCGACGATGGCAACTCTGATCCCGAACGGCGCGAGCTCTTGAGCCATCCCTTCGCTGACGCCTTCGAGCGCCCACTTCGACGCCACGTACGGCGACTGGGCAAGTGCGGCAACTCGACCGGCGACGGAGGTGATGTTGACGATGGTGCCGCTCTGGCGTTCGCGCATCGCGGGAAGGACGGCCTGCGCGCAACGCACCGCGCCCGTGACGTTGACGTTGAACACGTCGTTGTACAACTCTGACGGGCACTCTTCGGCCACTGCGTTACCGCCGACACCTGCGGAGTTCACCAGGTGGTCGACGCGACTACCCGCTGCGAAGATCTGCTCGAAACCGGCACGCACCGACTCATCGTCGGCGACGTCAAGCTCCACGAGTTCGACGGTGACCTCGGCGTCGGCAGCCATCTTGAGCAGCTTCTCTGCCTTGGCCGCTGCGC
>JAJCXU010000668.1 GCA_029263275.1 Ilumatobacter sp. | reverse complement strand
GTCGATTGCGGGAGGTGGACTCTTCTCACTGTCGGCACGAGGCTGGCTCGTTGTCGCACTACTCACCGTCGTCACGGGCATGCTGGCGCACGGCTGCATCATCTTCGCCCAGCGGCACCTGCCGGTGGCGACGATCAGCGTCATGCAGACCGGTCAGCCGGCACTCGCGGTCGTGTGGGGCTTCGTGATCCTCGGTGAGTCAGTGCGCGCCCCGCAGGTGGCGGGCATGGTGCTCGTCGTCCTCGGCCTGTCACTCTTCACCTGGACGAGCCAACGTCCGTCGGTATAGGCGCCCAGCCGGCAACGTGCCAGGATGCGTCGATGCGGATTCTCGTGACAAATGACGACGGCATCGATGCCCCTGGACTCCACGCGCTGGCGAATGCGATGTGCGACCTCTCGGGCGGACACGAGATCGTCGTCGCTGCTCCAGACACCGAGTACTCGGGTGCAGGCGCGGCTCTTGGCGCCCTCCACTTGCTCACCCCGGTCATTCGGCGCGTCGATCTCCCGAACGTCCGAACCTCGGACACCTGGTCGGTCAGCGGTGCGCCTGCGCTGTGTGTCATGTTCGCTCGGCTCGGCGCCTTCGGCGGCCCGTTCGACCTCGTCATCTCGGGGATCAACCCGGGTGCCAACGTCGGCCGGGCGGTGTACCACTCGGGCACCGTTGGCGCTGCGCTGACCGCCCGCAACGGGAAGATCTCAGGCGTCGCCTTCAGCCAGGCTGTCAGCGGGTACGGCGTGGAAGGCCAGGCGTGGGACGACGCCGTGAGTGGCATGTCGTTTGAACCGTCAGCCGATGTCGCTCGCGCGTACGTGCAGGCCTTCGTCGATGACATGCCGACCGAGCCGGTTGTCGTCAACATCAACGTGCCGAATCGCCCAGTCAGCGACATGCTCGGTTGGCGGCACACCAGCGTGGGGTCGTTGCCACCCCGGACGGTGACCGAGGCCAAGGTCGAACCCATCGACGGCGACGAGGGTGCGTTCCGTGTCGTGATGGACTGGGGCGAGAAGGTCAACGTGCTTCCCGAGGACACCGACGGTGGTGCGGTCGAGGCGGGGTACGTGGCAATCAGCAACCTCACGCGCATGATCCACGAAGACCGTGCCGACGTGGCGTCCGCCGAGACCGCGCTCTCGGCGCTACTGCCGCACGCGCCGAGCTGACTACGAGGCTGGTACCTCGGCAATCGCCTGCAGGTCGACCGTGTTCACCGTGCGAACCGAGCGGGTGGACCGTTCATAGACGGTGACCCGTCCATTGCCCAGCCAGACGGCGTAGTCGCTCTCCGGCGTCCAGATGATCGGGCTGGCGAGGTCGACCTCACCAACGCTGGTCCAGAGATCCTCCGCCGTGTCGATCATCATGGTGCTGTTCGGCTGATCCGCGTCGCGAGCGAAGACGACTTGGCCGTCAGGCGAGACGTTCTGCCCTGACGGGACGCCGTTACTCGTGACGTCGCCGACCCGGTCGAAGGCCGAGAGGTCGATCGGCAGGCGCTCACCGGTGACACGGTCGAGGACGAACACGCCACAGCGAAGCGTGCTGTCGCACTCTCGGACGTAGGCCACTTGTGCGTTGATGGCGAGGAGTTCTCCGGCTGTGAGTAGTTCCGGCGTGTCGGCCGCGTTGAGTACGAAGATCCCGCCAAGGTCGAGTTCGACGATGACGCCACCCGCACCGTCAGGTCCGACGATGTCGTTCAAGTCCGCTGCATCCGTGGTGATCTTTCCACCGGCCAGGGCACCGCTGCTGTCGACGAGGTCGAAGGCGAGCCCACCGGTCGAGGAACTCTCGGCCACCTGCCACACGGTGTCGCTGGTCGGGCCACTGAACACCGGACCGCTCGGCTCGAGCGAGGGTGTGGCGGTCACCGTCCGCGCCTCGGCATCGAAGCGAACGGTCGGGACGTTGTCCCACGACGAGATGACCGCCCCGCCTGGCTCAACGAAGATCGTGGATGGCGCTTCGCTGTTGAGCGGCAGCCCTTCGGTCGTGACGACAGCTCGGCTGTCGACGTCGATCTCGACGATGTCGCCGGTCTTCGTCAGACCGATCAGCCCGACTCCGGTCGTCGTCGGTGTTGGCTCACCGACGACGGGTGCGCTGGCGTTGATCCGGATATCGAACGACATCATCCGACCGAGGTCCCCGCCGAACTGGCTGGCCTCGCCTGTCGCGATGTCATAGAACTCGAATCCGCCTGTCGTCGATTGGCGGAAGAAGCCCGAACTGTCCGCGGCCCAGGTTTCGCCAGACGACCCGGGTGCCATTCCTGCGACTTCGGTCGTCGTGCCGGTCGTGAGATCGATCAGCGTGCCCGTCGACGAGCTCTCGGTGTAGTCGATCGCGCGGACCCAGCGACCGTCCGGCGACAAATCGTTGTCACCGGACCCGAATGGATTCAGCTCCTGGTCGACCTTCACCTCGGTGCGCTCGCCTGCCACGACATCGATCAAGACGTAACCGCACTGCATCTGGTCGTCGCACTCGCGGACGATCAGATGCGTGCCCGATGATGCGACTGGCCAACCCGAACTGATGCGGGTGAACGCCCCGTCCGATCCGCGATAGAGACCACCAGCATCTGCGACCAGTCGGGTGCCATCAGCGAAGTACTGCTGCTGCCAGATATTGCGGTCATCCGACCGTCCCTCGGTCACCGCGATGCTGCCGTCGGCGGCGACCTCGACACGGTCAGGATAGGGACGGCCGCCGTACAGGATGCCCGCATATCCATCAGCAACGGCATCGATCTGCATGCCGTTGACGATGTTCGGGATGACCACATCGATCGGCGGCTCACCGACGGTGAGTAGCTGGCTGTTCTGGCGGCTGGCGAAAGACGTCAACAGCGTCGAGGTCGCGCCAGCAATGACCTGCGCCTGCAGACCCTGGCCTAAGTCGAGCACGCTCATCTGCCCGCTCGGAACTGACACTTCCACGAACGTGCCATCAGCGAACAACGCCACGATCTCGAATGGGACGGTGGTGTCGCTGAGCGCCGACGGGAGCACGATGGTGTCTTCGCTCCACTCCGGAACTTCGACATCGAGGCTTGCGCTCCCCGGGATGGTTCGCTCGGGCGCTGGTTCCGTGTCGGGCGGCTCTTCGTCGAGCGCCGGGAGTGAGTCCTCGACCGTCGTGTCGGCGGTCGTGTCGGCTGGCTCGACCGCGTCCAGATTCTCGTCACCGCTGCCGCGTCCAACCACGAGCCAGCCCAGCGCAAGGAGGATCACGGCCGCGATCGAACCGAAAACCCATTGACGACGGTCGGAGCGCCGTACTGACGTCAGCGCCGGCGGGCCGCTCTCGACGACGTTGTCGCCTGTCTCGCTCGTGTCGTTCTTGTCGCTGGTGTGGCTGTCCGCTGACGCGATTTCACTGTCATCCGGCTTCGCCCAGGTGAACTCGACCGGTGCTGCGGGAACCGGCACATCGCCTGCCCAGGGCGAACCTGCGGCGTCGTCAGGTTCTCGGACGGTCACGGTCACATTGGATCACAGAACGCTCCCAAGTACCTTGCGGGCCGTGAGTTCGGCAATCGGGGTGGTCAGCGGATACCTGGGAGCGTTCACGCGCAACGACCCGGATTCGATTGCTGCCTACGTGTCCGAGGGTTTCCGCAACGAGCACCTCAGCGAGCTGGGTTCGAGTTGCGTCGGACGGCTCGAATACCGCCGTCGACTTCCCCACTTCCTCGCCGCCTTTGCTGATCGCCGCTACTCGATCGTCGATGCGGTCGATCAGACCCGCGACTCGTGCACCGAGGTGGCCGTTCGATACCGCTTCGAGGCCACCTACGAGGGCCAGCAGATCGAGATCCCGGGCGTGATGTGGTTCAGCGTGCGCGACGGCTTGATCACGAAGCGGATCGACACCTGGGACTCACTCACCTTCTTGAGGCAGACCGGCCAACACGACTGAACGACCGCTCACGGCACGAAGAGTTCGCTGTCGGGGTGGAACTGCGACCAGGCGAACCAGAACGCTTCGTGGGCGGCGATCTCCTCACCGGTTGCTACGTCGACAGCGCGGAGCCCATCGCCGACTGATTCGAGACGCACCCCACCGAGTTCGACGTCGCCACCCTCGGCGATGATCGCGCTCGCCTGTCCTGATGGGAAGGCGATGGGCGTGCCGTCATCGGTGATGATGCCCACGACCAGTTCCTGCACATCGAGGCGGGTATCGGCATCACCGATCGGGAAAATCGGACCGTCATCGTCGCGGCCCGCCAGGGGGTCGAGCTGATACGAACGCCCGATTCCGCCGTCCTCGGCAATGATCTTCGTGTCGGGATATGCCGCCTTCCACTCACCCCAGGTCGACCGGACGAGCGTCGCCTCTTCGAGAGCGATGCCGGCGTCCTGCAGCGGGCCGGACACTGCGTCGCCAGTGAACGTGTCGAACACCGACTGGGTCACCAAGTCGTACATCACCTTGTTCGACCGGATGAGCAGACCCGACGTGCGAAGTACTGGGACTTCGTCCGCACCTGAGTTGTCGGTGTAGTACGCCTGGGCCGAACCGCACAACGTGCAGTAGGGCAGCCCAAACCGGCGGCCGCCGAGTGTGAAGTTGAACATCTCGTGGATCTCGGCGAT
>JAJCXU010000667.1 GCA_029263275.1 Ilumatobacter sp. | reverse complement strand
GCGTTGTTGACGACGATGTCGATCCGACCGAAGGCCGCGAGGGCGTCGTTGACCATGCGCTCGCGATCGGCTTCGAGCGCAACGTCGGCAGTGACCACGACGGCGGAATCGGCACGCAGCGAGTTCAGCTCGGCCGCGAGGGCTTGGAGGCGGTCGGCACGTCGCGCCCTGACGATGACGCTTGCTCCGGCCGCGTGCAGTACGCGGGCGAAGCGGTCGCCCAGGCCCGACGACGCACCGGTCACCATCGCCACTCGATCATCGAGTCGGAAGAGGTCGAGCGGCTGCAACGAGTCGGGCATGGGCCGAAGGTAGCCCTCGACCTGGAGCCGAATCGAACCACACCGATGTCATTGGGTCATGAAACGGCGATGTGGCCGTCATGGCTTCGTCACACGTTCTCGCGCGATCGCGTGACGATCTCGACGGTCGAGTGACAAATGTGCAACTAAGTGCAATTCGCAGACGTCCTCAGCATCAGGACAACTATGAAAGAGCACATGGACATCAGCCGCCGCACCTGGATCGCCGCCATCAAACTGGCCGCCGTGATCTCGACCATCGCTGCACTGGCAGCCGTGGCGGTGTCGACGATCGGACACGTTCCCGACAATGCCATCGTCGCCGTCGTGGCCGTCGTGGCATTCGCCGTCAGCTGGGTGCAGACAGGCCGCGTTCGCAACGGTGCTGCCCACGTCAGCGCACCCGCTCGCTTCTCCATTCACGCTCGCTGAGTCGGTCCAACACACGCTCGCTGTGCGAGCATCCACGCATGGCAGAAACTCGTCATGTTGTCCTCGTCCACGGTGCTTGGCACGGCGCTTGGTGTTGGGCCTCGCTCCAGGCTGAGCTCGACCGCCGCGGCGTTCCCTCGTACGCCATCGACCTCCCCGGCCACGGGGCGTCAGTCCGCCCGCTCGGTGGCCTGCACCACGATGCTGCTCACGTCACCGACACGCTCGATCACCTCGGCCTCGACGACGTCGTGCTCGTCGGCCACAGCTATGGCGGTGCGGTTATCACTCAGGCAGCAGCCGGCAGATCCGACCTTGCACACTTGGTCTACGCCGCAGCGTTCGCACTCGATGACGGCGAAAGTGTCAATGGCGCCCTCCGCTCGTTCGAACGCCACTCCGTTGCGCTCGGCGCCGCAGTACAGATGCAGGACGACGGGACGACCACGCTCGATCACGACCTCGCTGCTGACGCGCTCTATGGCTCCTGTCCGCCCGAGGCGATCGCAGCCGCACTCGCCCGGCTCTCGCCGCAACCGGTCGCCACAATGACCGAGTCGGTCACCGGGTCACCGCGTGACGACATCTCTTCGAGCTATCTCCGGTGCCTCCAAGACCAAGCGGTCCACCCGGCGCACCAGGCCGTCATGGCCTCGCGCTGCAGTGAGCAGGTCGACATCGACACCGACCACTCCCCTTTCCTCAGCGCCACCAATGTGGTCGCCGACCACATCGAACGGATCGCACGCGCATGACCGACATGAAAGTTCGGATCGGCTTCGGCCTCGGCACACGGACCAATCTGCACGACGAGACCTACGGCACCGTCGTCGATGCCCTCGAGTCTCACCGCTTCGATTCGCTGTGGTTGTCGGAGAAGATCAGTGGCGAAGCACCGGACCCCCTCGTGGCGATGGCCTACGGCGCTGGACGCACCACCAATCTCAAGTTCGGCATGTCGGTGATGGTGCTGCCCGGCCGCAACCCCGTCGTGCTCGCGAAGGAACTCGCCACCCTCGGCCGCATGTCGGGCGGTCGGCTGCTCCCAGCATTCGGGCTCGGTGTCGTCGACCCCATCGAGCAGCAGGCGTTCGGCGTCGAGCGATCCGAGCGAGCGAAGATCTTCAACGAGTCGCTCGCGGTGATGAAGAAGTGTTGGACAGGAGAGCCCTTCGATCATCACGGCGACTACTTCAACTACGAAGGCGTCCGTGTCCTGCCAGCACCAAAGCGGATGGACGTATGGCTCGGCGGACTCGCTCCGTCGGAACTGAAGCGAGTGGGGCGCGTGGCCGACGGTTGGTTGCCGTCATTCGTCACGCCCGCCGACGCTGCCGCCGGCCGCGCTGTCATCGAGGAGGTCGCTGCAGAGCACGACCGATCGATCGACGATGACCACTACGGCGTACTTATCCCCTACTCCTTCGGGCAGGTTCCGGACGTACTCCTCCGGCTGCTCGCGAAACGCCGGCCCGATCTCGACGACGTGACACAACTTGTTCCGTCTTCGTGGGAAGGCGTTGCACAATTGATTCAGCAATTCGTCGACGTCGGCACGACCAAGTTCGTGGTGTTGCCCGTCGATGAGCCTCGAAACGCCGATCAGTGGAGCGCCCACATCGCCGAGGCGGCTGGCGCTCTCCTCCCACTCGAGGTGGGTTGAGCGCGTCGTCAACTACTCGACGCTCCGGCGAGCAGATCGTCGATGCTCCAGGCATCGGGTCCGTACTTGACCACTCGGTAGCTGTTGCCCGCCGGCATGCGCGCCACCGACATCAGCGTGTTGCCAGCTGAATCGAACTCCTCGTAGAGCGGCTGCAATCCGCCCCACGTGACCAGGCGGGAGCCGTCTGGCTGCACGCGCACCCCGCCCAGCCCACCGCTGGACCGTCCGAACGGCTCGTCGATCTGCCACAGGAGTGTCGCCGTTCCCGCCTGCGCGTCGATGTCGTACGCGACGGCCCGCGCCGGCTCCCCGGTCATGGTGCGGTTGTCGAACAACGTGAGCACCGTCCCGTTCAGCCGAGCGTCGTGCGGACGGCGCGGGCCACCAAGCGGATCGTTGACGATCGCCAAACGCGGCGCCCCGCTCTTGTTCGCCACCGGACCGGTGTTCGGCTCGCTCGACAAGATCCAATCGAGGTCACCACTCGTTCTGTCGACGCGGAACACGGCGTCGAGGTGCCGCGCACTCACGACGTAGTCACCGTCGTCCTGACGGTCGAGCGAGTTGAGATGGAACAAGTCGACTTCGCCGGGATCAGGCAGAGCAATGTGATTGTTGAAGCGCACCGGGAACTGCACCTCGTCGACATCGAAGTAGTCGAACGTCT
>JAJCXU010000666.1 GCA_029263275.1 Ilumatobacter sp. | reverse complement strand
GCCGATGAGCGAGAGCGCAAACACGACGGCGGTGACGGCCACCACCAGGACCATCATGAGCGCACCCCAGATCGCACCGACGAACAGCCAGCCGAGTGCCGTCCAGGTTTGTGGATCGATGAGTGGGCGATACCACCACTCGAGACCGGTGCGTACCGAGTCGAACGGCAAGCCGGCTTCGCTGATCCGGCGGTCAACGTCGGCGAGCCGGCTCGCGAAGTCGGGTGTCGGACGCCGCTGTGGCGCCGGGGGAACCGGCGTCCCAGACGGCGCGCTCCATGTCGCCGATCCCGCGGCTGAATCCTCGGGCTGCTCGCCCAGCTGATTGTCGGGCTGGTCAGCATGCTCGTCGGCCGCCGACCTGGTCTCCGCGGGCCCGTTCATGCCGACCAGTCTTTCACGCGGGCGACGCCAATCGCCCACGCTTCAACTGGTAGCGCCGCGACGAGCACGATCACGCCGGTGACGACCGAAGAGACAGCAACGGCTGCAGCCGACAACGCGGAGAGGCGGAGGGTTGCGACGGTGGTCGTCATGCTGCACCGCGCAATGTCACTGCCACCGGCTGACGAGTCACCCGACGGACCATCAGCCCGCCGAGCAGCAGCGATCCGATGACGACGGCACCGACGGCGGCCGGAATGGCACCCGTGGCGAACGTGTAGCCGATCTCGACGGCGTTCGATGCTTCGAACGACTCCATGATCGCCGCGCCTCCGAACCAGCCGGCAACGAGGCCAGCACCGATTCCCAACGTTCCGAGCGGCAGCAGTTCGGCGACCACCACTCGGAAGATGTGGCGGCGCCGACCGCCGACCGCACGCATCGCGGCGAACTCGTGCCGGCGCTCGTAGACCCCGACCGCGAGGCCGGAGGCGACCGCCAGGCCGGCGACCGCCACGACGATCGCACCGATCGCCGTGAAGATCATCAAGATCGCATCGCGCCCCGAGTCATCTTCACTGATGTCGGTCAGACGTTCGACGCTCAAGAGGCCGGTCATGTAGGCCGGTGACTCTTCGTCGAGTGACATGACCACGTTGCCCATTCCCGGCCGGTTCATGTCGGCTGCCAGCTCGCTCGTGTCGATGAAGACCGACCGACCACTGTCCGGGTGCAGGCCGACCACGGTGTAGCGGTGCGATCCGGAGGCCAGTTCGACGTCGATCTCGTCGCCGATCTCCACGTCGATGCGCTCGGCGAATCCCGTCGAGAGTGCCACCTCACCGGGCGCGGCAAACCATCGCCCGGCGTCCATCGTGCGATCGATCATCAGCGTGTCGGGGGCGAAGCCCACCAGATCTGTTTCCCAGCCCTCGAGTTCGCCAGCGATGTCGATGCCAACCTCGGACCGCGGGTCCGAGTCGGCGATCGAGGCGTCGATGTCGAGGCCTGGTCCGGGCACAAAGGTTCGCGACCCCCACTGCACGGGCTCGATCTCTGCGGCGTTGTAGTCGGTGATGGTCGTGGCGAGTGACGCCACGATCAGCAGCGCAGCAACTGCGGCCGTGATCTGGGCGAACATCGCGAAGGACCGCGCCCGCTGGTGTACGCCGTTGCGAACCGCGGTGCGGTCGAGGAGCGCTCCCACCCGAACCCGGGCGGTCAAGCGCTCGGACAGGCGACGACCGAACGGGGAGCCATTGCGGTCGCGGAGGGCCTCAGCAAGTGGCCGGGCGGTGACCCGCCGGGCCGCACGGGCCGCCACGATCCGTGCTCCGAGCAGTGCGAAGAGCGCACTCCCGACCATCACCGGAATCGACACGGCGAAGCCCGGCGTGATGCCGACGAATTCGGTGAGGATCATGCGCGCGATGAAGTTCGAGATCGCGATACCGAGCGGGAGTCCGAGGACCACCGCCGCAGCCGCGATACTGAGCGCCAGGCGGCGAAGTCGTCGCCGCATCTGGCGATTCGGCGCACCAAGAGCGCGCATCACCGCGACTTCTCGGGTGCGTTCGGTGATCAACGTGTTCACCGTTGAGGCCAACAGGACGAGGGCAACCAGTCCGGCCACGATGCCGAGCATGCCGACGAGCATGCTGATCTGGTCGATAGCTTCCTCGATCGGGTGGTGGCCGTCAGGGACCGTGAACGGCAAGGAGGTCGTCGTGATTCCGGCTTCGGTCAGTGCTGCACGGAGATCTCTCGACGTGTCGCTCAGAGCGTCAGCACTCAAGTCGGTGGTGCCCACGACGATCCGGTTAGCGCCGTCGACGCCGGCGATTGCCGCCGCGCTCTCCAAACTCGTGAAGACGACATCGTCCTCACTCCAGAACGCAGTGCCACCGACTCCGACCACCTCGGCCGACATCGTGGCTGACGAGGCTTCGCCTCCCGGCAACGGGATCTCGAAACGGTCACCGATCTGCGCGAGACCGTCGGTCACCAACACCTCACCGGCTGCGGCAGGCAAGCGACCGACGTCGGCGTGAACGATGTCGATCTCTTGATTGCCGAAGTCGACGCCCAAGACGTCGGTCGTACGACCGTCGATCTCGACGAACGTGAGGACTTCGGCCTCGGCTCGATCGACGTTGTCCACCGAACCGACGATGCCTGCGACGTCGAATGTCTTGCTGTCGTCGATCGGCACGATCACCTGCGGGATGCCGTCGGCCTCTGCTGCGTCGCGCAGCGAGTTCGTCGACACTGCGGGGATGGCGAGCACCCCAATCGCGCCGATGGCGAGAGCGAGCGCCATGACGCTGGTCAGGATGCGGACCGGGGCTCGGCCGATCTCTCGGAACAGGCGGCGGATCATCGCGCCACCTGCTCGTCGATCGTTCCGGCAGCCACCAGCGGCGACATGTCGATGCCGGCCGCGGTGTGGGTGGCGATGCGGCCGTCGAGCATCTCGATTTGCCGATCGGCACGGCGAGCGAGCTCGGGATCGTGCGTGATGAACAAGACCGTGGTTCCGGTGGCGGTCAGCCCGGCGAGCAGTTCGAAGACGACGTGACCGGATGCCTGGTCGAGGCTGCCCGTCGGCTCATCCGCGACGATCAGTCGGGGACGGGTCACCAGCGCACGAGCGATGGCGACGCGCTGTTGCTCCCCACCACTCAGCTGCGTCGGAAGGCGGCGGCGTTTGTCAGCCAACCCCACCGATGCAAGCGCATCACGGCTCCGCTCCCGACGCTCACGCCGGTGAACGCTGCGATCAGCCAGCTGCACAGCGAGTTCGACGTTCTCCTCGGCACTGAGTGTCGGGAGGAGGTGGAAGTCCTGGAACACGATGCCGACGGTGCGGCCGCGCCATCGGGCCAGTCGATCGTTCGACAGCGAGTCGATACGAGTGCCATCGACGACAAGTGAACCCGAGGTGGGGTTGTCGATACCGGCGATCAGCGCTCCGAGCGTCGACTTGCCGCTGCCCGAGGGCCCGACGATTGACGCGAGCTCGCCCGATCCGATGTTGAGGTCGACGCGATCGACGCCGAGCTGAGCGCTGCTGCCGCGACCCCACCGGCGGGTCAAGTCGTGTGCCTGAACCAACGGGGTCAGTCGTGGGACATCGGGGCTGGCGTGTGGCTCGGGTGGCGCGACGCGGTACGGGTCGGGAGACATTGCTGGTTCCAATGTCGGAGCGACGAGGGGAGAAAGTTGGGCGCTGAGATCCATATGTCGATGGTGCGCAGGACGGGCGGGCCGTTTCGATCCGGTGGACCGGCGAATCGGTGGTGGGGAAAACCCCACCACCGACCAAGCTGGTGCCGATGGCACGACTCTTTCTCGCCGTATTGCCACCTGATGAGGTGGTCGAGATGTTGCGTGAACTCCCACGCAAAGATCAACGCGACGTTCGGTTCGTCGCGCCCGAGAATTGGCACGCCACCCTTCGTTTTCTCGGTGACGCCGACCCGGACCGCGTCGCCGATGCCATGCAGTACGCGGCGTTGCCCGCCGCGACGGCGAAAGTCGGTCCGGCCATCGACATGCTCGGCACTCACTCGGTCATCGCTCCGGTCGCGGGTCTCGACGAGCTGGCCGCTGCTGTCGTCGGCGCCACCGACGGCATCGGCACGCTCGCACCACGATCCACCTACACCGGCCACATCACCATTGCCCGCGTGAAGCGGGCGGCCATCGTCCGCAAGGTCGTCGGCATGCTGTGCGAGTCATCATTCGACGTCGCCGAAGTTGCCTTGGTCGAGAGTCGCCTGCACCCCACCGGTGCGGTGTACACGACCCTCGCCACCTGGCGCATCCCCACCTGAACGAGGACGATCCGTTGCGATCGGCTGGGAAGCACCCTGCCGGACTCGACCGGCCCGCTCGTGCGTGGCGACGATGTGTTCGCGTCGGTGGTGAGCGGTTTCGTGTTCCCCTGGCTGCCCGATGGCATTCGTATATGTCGTGCTCCGCCCGAACGAGCAGATCACGATCGACCGAGCGACTGGACGCGGGCCAGGCTCGCTGACCGACGCCGATCCGGTTGCACACATGTGGACCCAATTCGCCAATCTCGGTGCCTCGGAGTCGCACGTGATCGACAGCGGCCGACTCGACGTCGAGCAGACCGTTGATGCCGTCATCGCTGATCGAGCCAAATGTCGGCTTGGGCAATCAGCCGGGTGAGCCATGCTGGAGTGATGGCCAATCCGCCAGATGCCCCCAACACGCCCCTTCCTGATCACGTTGAGACGCCACGCCTCAGGCTCCGTCGCTGGCGCCACGACGAGGCGCATCCGTTCGCCGCCGCGGTTGCCGCAAGCCTCGAACATCTCCGACCGTGGATGCCGTGGGTCGCGTTCGAGCCACTCACGATCGAAGAGCGAGTCCACCTGATCGAACGCTGGACCCGGGAATGGGAAGAGGGCGGCGACGTCACCCTTGGGATCTTCCTTGATGGCGAGGTGATCGGCAGCACAGGACTTCATCGACGGAGCGGACCGGGCACGCTCGACATCGGCTACTGGATCCACGTCGACCACGTCCGCCACGGATACGCCACCGAACTCACCGCCGCGCTGACGACGGCCGCATTCGAGATCGACGGCATCGACGTCGTGCACGTACAGACCGACGAGGCGAACGAGGCGAGCGCGTCGGTGCCCGCCAAACTCGGCTTCAGCCGATCCCAGATCATCGTGCGCGAACCGGAGGCGCCGGGCGAGTCCGGCCGTCTCATCGACTGGACCATGACCCCCGACGTCTGGTCCACCCGCGCCGGTGGCTGAGCTTCACCACACGACCCGCACGACTTCTGTGTCACCACATCCAGCGTGACCCACCGCTTGTCGTGACACAAACGGCCTGCGTGGGTGACGACCGATCAGGTCCAGGCAGTGCCGAAGGTGTTGCGGTACGCGAGCTGGGCTGGTGGTTGACGGGTGATCGGGCCGTGGCCCTTGCCGACGGGGTAGCCGATCGGGACCAGTGCGGCGGTCGCCCAACCATCGGGGATGCCGAGGAGTTCTTTCACGTCGTCCTCGCGCAGGCAGTGCAGCGTGGTCAGCGTGCAGCCGAGGCCCTCGGCGACGCAGGCGAGCATTGCGTTCTGGACAGCGGGATAGATCGAGCCGCCACCGACCACGCTGATCCGATCGAGTTTGGCGTCGGTGATCGCCATCATCTTGGGGTTCGCACAGAACATCAGAATGGCCGGTGCCTCGTGCAGATGCTCGGCGAGGTAGTCGCCCGCGGCCGCGACGCGCTCCCACGGCGCGAGCTGTTCGGGCGGCAACCCCTCCATCATCTTCATGAACCCAGCGGAGTACGTGGCCCACTCAGGCGCATAGATGTCGGCGAGGCCTTGCTTCACCTCCGGGTCGGTGACCACGACGACGCGCCACGGCTGAGTATTGCCACCGGTCGGCGCCCAGCAGGCCGCTTGCAGCACGCGTTCGAGCACGTCGTCCGGGACCGGGTCGGTGCGCAGTTTGCGGACCGCACGCAGCGTGCTCATCGTGTCGTAGAGGCCGGGCTGTGTCGGTGCGTCGCTCACTCGCCCAGCGTGCCACAGCGCGTCCGTGACAACTCCCACGGAGCACCCGGGTTGGCGAAACTAGGTTCGTGGGATGCCCCGGACTGTCGACCCCGTCATCGCACCCGCCACGATGTCGTCGGTTCCCCAGCCCACCATCGCCATCGACGACGAGCTGACGCTGCGGCCCTTCCGCTTCTCCGACGTCGAACGCGTCATCGAGGCGTTCGACGACCCCGACATCCGCCACTGGCACGCTCGTCGCATCGACTCAGTGATTGAGGCTCGCGAATGGATCGGCACCTGCCACCAACGCTGGCTGCAGGAGCAGGGCCCGAACTTCGCGATCGTCGACGCCGACGATCGGCTGCTCGGACGTGTCGTGCTGTACACCGAACCCGAGGGCGGGACCGCAGAGATCGGCTACTGGGTGCTGCCGGACGCACGCCGTCGCGGGGTTGCACATCGCGCAGCGCAAGCGGTGACGGAGTGGGGGTACCGTGAACTCGGCGTGAGGCGCATCCTGCTCGAACATGCCGTCGACAACGCCGCATCGTGCGCCGTGGCTCGATCCCTCGGCTACGCACTGGAGGGCACCGCACGCTCGCTGTATGTCCTCGACGACGGCGAGCACGACGTGCACATCCACGCACGACTGGCCACCGACTGATTCCACCGATTGAATCCGCCGATTTGATGCAGCTGCAGATCTCCGACATCGTTCGCCGCAAGGCCGAGGCCAACGACGCCGTTGCCTGGCTCGACCACGTGGACACGCTGGTCACCGAACACGCCCGAGAGTGGGATCTCGATGTCGGTGCCGTGCTCGACGGGGGCACCGAGGCACTGGTCGTGGAAGTCACTGCCCGGTCATCGGGTCGACTCGGCGTGTTGAAGGCGTGCCTGCCGCGCGGCGATGGTCATCATGCCGCGGCAGAGATCGCCGTCCTGCGATTGGCGGCGGGCGACGGGTGCGCCGAGCTGTGGTTTGCCGATGAAGACAGCGGCGTCTTCGTGCTCGAGCGGCTCGGCCCGTCGCTTGACCAGATGGCGATGCCGGTCGATCAACGACACCAGGTGATGACGGCGGCCGCAGCCGCAATGTGGCGGCCACTCCCCCATGGGCAGCCGTTCATGACCGGAGCGGCCAAGGGGCGATGGCTCGCTGACTTCATCGGCGACATCTGGGAGCGATTGGGTCGACCGTGTTCGGAGGCGGCGGTGGTGTCCGCCCTCGAATGTGCAGAGCGCCGCATCGCTGCTCACGACGACGAACGTGCGGTGTTGGTGCACGGAGACGTCCATCAGTGGAACACGCTGTCGACCCTGGACGGATCGGGCTTCAAGCTGATCGATCCGGACGGGCTGTTCGCCGAGCCGGAGTACGACTTGGGCATCATCATGCGCGAGGACCCCGTCGAGTTGCTGGACGATCCGTTGGAGCGGTCGCGTCGCCTCGCAGCATTGACCGGCCGGGGTGCGACCGCGATCTGGGAGTGGGGCGTCGTCGAGCGGGTCTCCACCGGCTTGCTCTGTGTCGAGATCGGGTTGGAACCCGTGGGTTCACAGATGCTGCGAACCGCCGAACACGTGGCCGGGCTCGCGTGACGTGCCAGCCCCAGAGAATTTCATCCTGCGCGTCCACCGAACTGGCCGCTGCGGGGTGTCACTGATGTGATGACCACCGGCGCCACGACGACATCGACCTTCGATGCGTTCTTCATCGATGAGTTTCCGAGGCTGGTGACCCTGCTGACGGCGTGGTCGGGAAGCCGGTTGGTCGCCGAAGATCTCGCCCAGGAATCGCTCGTTCAGGCAAACCGCCAATGGGCACGCGTCTCCGGTCTCGACAACCCCCACGCCTGGGTCCGTCGCGTGGCGCTGAATCGGTCGAAGAACGAATGGCGCCGACGAGTACGCGAACGGCGGGCACTCGATCGCACGCACCTGTCTGTCCCTGCTGACGACGAACCTCAGCTGCCGAACTCGGAGCTCTGGGCACGGGTCCGGGCGTTGCCTGCCAAGCAGCGTGACGCCATCGTGTTGCGTTACGTCGATGACCTCCCGCTGGCGGACATCGCCGCGGTGCTCGGGTGCAGCGAAGGAACCGTGAAGACCCACCTGCAACGTGGACGCAACGCACTGTCGGTCGCCTCCGATCGCGACGCCGCGGCCCGACACGACAGCTCAACGGAAGGACGGAGTGAACGATGAACGATCCCCGTGACATCGAGCAGGAACTCAGCGCTGCCGCCAAACGCCTCCGCGACCTGGCGCCGGACGACCACGCGACCCGTCAGGCGTTGCGTAGTGCGGGACGGGCTCCTTCCACCGAAGCGGGCCCTGCACGTCGGTCGTGGTGGCCGCTGGCCTGGGCAGGTGGGCTGACCGCAGCTGCAGTGATCGGCGCCCTGGTGCTCATCGGCGGCGACACGACCGACACCCTCCGCGAGGTTCCCGCCGACGCACCGACGACGGCGCCGGGGCTCCCCGAGCCAGCCGAGACGATGCCCACTGACACTTCGGTGGCCACCGAGGTTGCAGTCGAACCCACGCCGACCGACGGGCCGGTCGCCACCGATCCGGCTGCCACCCAGCCATCTGACGCCCAGACGACCGGCGATGGTCTCACCGTCGTGACCGAGTTTCGCGACGCCGACTGCTTCCGGCTGAGTCTCGACGCTGCGGACCGGCGCATCGGCAGCGCGGCGGGTTGTGTCCCGGCCGACAGCTTCACGCCAGAGCGATTGTTCGTCACCATGCTGGACCAGGAGATCTATCGGATCGACGTTGTTGATGGCACGGAGAACGACGACGTGCCGACGCTCACCATCGACAGCCTGCCCGACTGGGAAACGTCGAGCTGCGGCATCATCGACACGGCTCGAACGTTGTCGTCCACTGACGTCGTGTTCGAGATCGTCGCATGTGACCGCCGCGACCCGGCACTACCGGTCGCGATCGTTGCCCGGATTCAGCAAGCCGTGGGAGAACAGCCCGGCTACTTCGCCACGCCCGGCCGCATTGACTCGGGCCCGGTCACACTGACCGCTCCAGTCGCCGTCGATGGTGTCGCCGGGGCTCACGTGCTGTTCGGCAACCCAGATGGCATCTCTCGATGTGCGTTGATCGTGCCGGCGGCACAGGGGACCTGGTCAGAAGTGTGCTGGGTCGGTTCCCCGCCGACCGGCCAGGGACTTGTGCTCCTCAATGAGCAGGTCGCCGAGATCGACCTGAGCGACGAAGCCGCTCCGACCGGACGACTGCTCGACGAGCGCGGCGTGCCGCCGGTCGGCTGTGGTCTGGACGAACTGCGCGAGTTGATGTCCATCGACGAGGCAGCGAGCCGGGCCGTCGTGTCCGGGGCGATCTGCAGGAATTCGAATGCGACCTTGAACATCGGGAGCCAGTTGACCGGCAACGGCCCGCCCGACGGCGGATTCATCGAGTTCAGCCGACCAGACGGTTCTGGGCCGTGGACCTCACTCGGTGGCGGCACGGCGGGAGAGATGGTTCGTTCGCTGGCGATACCCGCGTTCGACGTCTGGTCGCAGTGGCCGGGCCAGACTCGCTCGAGCTGGTTCACTCCAGACTGGGCCGACGGCGTCACTGCACCGACGGCCGCTGGCGTTGGCGAGCGCGTGGTCGAGGGTCTCAACGCGATGTCGTCGGCGGAGTTCCCGGCAAACGCGCAGGTGGTCGCCGAGATAGATCACCTCGTTGTGGTGCAAGAAGACGTCGGTGGCGACGATTCGATCGCCGGCGCGGTCCACTATGTCCACCTGGTCGATGATGGAGCCGGAACCTTGGTGGTCCGCGACTGGTTCGTTGCGTCGGTCTGCGCACGCGGCGACGGGCCGACCGAGCTCTGCGTCTGATCGCGCGTGGTCAGCCGTGGCCCTTGCGAGCGAGCACGATCGCGTGGTCAAACGGTCGTCCTCCCTCGGGGATCGGCGTCGCGTCGATGTCGATGGCCGTGAATCCGGCGTCGCTGAGATGTTGCGCGACCACTGAGGGAAACAGCTCGTAAGCCGTGACAACCTTGTGGTCGAACGGTATGCCGTGAGCGCCCACCGAGCGCGAACCGAAGAACGACACGAAGACCGGAGCGCCAGGCTCGAGCGCCCGCATCCACTCCGCTGACACACCGCCCAAGGTGGTGGGGTCCAGATGAATGATCGAGTGCCGCGAGACGATGCCGCCGAGCGAGTCATCGGGATGCTCCAGCGCCGTCAGGTCGCCGACATGGAACTGTCGGCCAGGAAACGTCATCCGTGCCTGTTCGATCTGGCCAGGCGACAGGTCATATCCGATCGTGGTCACACCAAGCTCGCAGAGATGATCGACCACATGGCCGGGGCCGCATCCGAGATCCACCACCGGACCGTGCTGCCGCGCCGCGATCTCTGCGAACACTGCGAGCGCTCGCGTCAATTGTGTGTCTGTGTCGAGTTCGCCCAGGACGAGCGAGGCGTACAGCTCCGCATTCTCGTCGTATGCGTCGCGAACCGGTTCCGTCACCCACCCACTCTGCCACCCGCAGCCGAACGTTCTCGCCCGCTCATCGACCGAAAACGGATCGACTCCGCCAACTCTGTGACACCCGATCGGTACTGTTATCAGTACCGACTCCCCCGGTTTCGTCCACTCGAGATCGGAGAACGCAATGCCCAACTCAACTGTCGAGGTCGCCTTCCAGGCCGCTTCGACGGCGACCGTCGCGACCATGAGTCGCGATGAACTCGCCGAACACCTTGCCCACCTTCGCGTGGTGCGATCGTGGTCCGATGCTGCAGAGATCGCAGCGAACCGTCGGGGCCGCGAACTCGCCGCGGAAGGCAGCGCTGGTTCGGCCGAAGCTGCTCACGTCCGGGCGGGCCAACGGTCAGAACGCGAGGCCCGCGCCGTCACCGATCGTGCTGATGTGTGTGAACGGATGCCGGGCTTTGAGTCGGCCCTTGCCTCTGGTTCGGTCTCGGCAGGGCACGTCGATGCCGTGGCTCGAGCGGCTGGTCGGCTCGATGACGCAGGACGCGAACGTCTCGATGCGTCCGCCGCTGCATACCTCGACCAAGCCACACGCTCAACGGTGGATGCCTTCGATCGGGCAATGCGCAAGGAGGTGTCCGCAATCAACGCTGCTACTGCGGGTGCTACTGCGGCCGAAGAACTCGCGGCGCAGCGTCGTCGGTCCAGCGTGAAGCGTTGGATCGACAAGACCACGGGAATGCACCACACGCTGCTCGAACTGGATCCGCTGCGCGATGCCGAGCTGTGGACGGCGATCGATGCCCAGCTGGCTACTGATCGCTCAGCCGACGGTAATGCAAAGACGCCGTGGAGCGAGCTTCGAGTGCAGGCCGTGGTCAATGCGGCCAAGGCGTCAGGTGGCTCCGGGAGTCGCCCCGAAGTCGGCGTGCTGATCTCATATGACTGCCTCATCGACA
Source organism: Ilumatobacter sp. (assembly GCA_029263275.1). Taxonomy (GTDB): domain Bacteria; phylum Actinomycetota; class Acidimicrobiia; order Acidimicrobiales; family Ilumatobacteraceae; genus Ilumatobacter_A. The sequence goes on along the minus strand of JAJCXU010000666.1, from coordinate 6,504 downwards.
CTGCCACGCAGGTCGGGCTGTGCGAGACCGTCGGTGGCAATCCACTTCCGGCCACCACAGTGCGGCGGTTGTGCTGTGATGCCGACGTGTTCCCGGTCGTGCTCAATTCCGACGGGGAGGTCCTCGACTCAGGCCGATCCCGACGCACGGCAAGTCGGGCCCAACGGCGAGCGCTGGCGGCGATGCACCGGACCTGTGCGCATCCGGATTGCGCCGTGGGTTTCGACGACTGTCGGATTCATCACGTGCGCTTCTGGACGGAGCATGGTGGATTGACCGACATCGAGAATCTCATCCCGGTCTGTGAGCGACATCACCATCTCGTACACGAAGGCGGATGGACACTCACCATGACGCCGGGCCGCACCGCAACCTGGACGCGACCCGACGGCAGCGTCCACTGGGCCGGTCCCACCATCGACCGCATTGCTTCGACCACGCAGGATCGGAGCGAACCAGCTGGGCTCGGGTGACCCGAGTTTGCTCCGACGCCATCGACGATGGCCTGTCTTTACTCTTCCTTCTCGTTTTGGGAGGGGTGATGCGCGGGTGGAACCGATGAGCGGCCGTCATGTTCGTGTCTGGCCGGGCCAGCACAGCTCACCAGACTCGGCTCGCCTCAAACCGACAGCCTGACCGCCGGGCGATCTCCCCTGCCCGACAGCAGCTCGACCAACGGGATGTCGGCCGCGCCCGCACCGCCTGCCCACACAGCTCCGGTCGTCAGTCGCCGAGCACGATCCCCGCAACATCGGCCAGGGTCGTGGCGACGTGGTCGATGCGCGGGGAGTCCGGAGCTTCTTTGCCTGCCGGGTTGAACCAACAGGTCGCGCATCCGGCCGAGGCGCCACCGGCGATGTCAGAACTCAGGCTGTCGCCGACGACGAGCACGGTCGAGGGGTCTGGATTGTCGTGTGCGGCCAACGCGACGTCGAAGAACGCTTGGCTTGGCTTGGCATGACCGATCTCGCTCGACACCGTCACCGACGCGAAGTAGTCGTCAAGACCGAACTGGGCGAGCCGAGGCCGCTGCACCTCGGCGTAACCGTTCGTCACCAGGCCCATCGTGACGTTGCCGCGCAGTTGGTCGAGGAGCTCGACTGCGCCCGGCCACAGCACACCTGATCGGCCGAGCCACGCGAGGTATTGCGGCGCGAGCACGCTGGGATCCAGATCGAGGTCGGTGTGTTCGATCAACAAGCGGAAACGCTCGTCGTTCAGTGTGTCGAGCGTGAGTTCACCGGCTTCGAGTTGACCCCACAACGGATCTGCCAGGCGCTTGAACGTCGGGAGATAGTCGATGCCGTCAGGAACACCGTGGTCGGCGAGCAGCGCGGGAAGCGCCACCTGCTGGGCGGACGAGAAGTCCGACAACGTGTTGTCGAGGTCGAACAGCACCACCGGATATTGGGACCGAATCTCACCTGAGGCGGAGGCACGCATCCTGGCAAGCTAGCGACGTGAACGACGTCAACCGGGGAATACAGAGCGACGTGCCGATCAACATGCAGCGCGACACGCCCAGCGACTTGCAGCGCGACACGTCGACCGACATCGCGCAGGTGCTCCGGCTCGAAGCGGAACTGCTGGATCCCGCTGTTCGGTCTGACGCCGCTCGGCTCGGGGCGATCCTGCACGCGGACTTCATCGAGCACGGCGCATCCGGGCGAGTCTGGACGCGCCAAGCCATCATCGACGAACTCCCGCTCGAAGACGAGGCCACGCCGCTCACGACGGCGACTGATCTCGTTGGGCGACACATCGCCGACGGAACGATCCTCGTCACATATCGGACCACGTCGACACTGAAGACCGCGATCCGATCGTCGCTGTGGCTGAGGTCAACTGCTGGCGAGTGGCAGATCAGGTTTCACCAGGGCACGCCCATTCCCGATGAGCAACATCAAGCCTGAAGCCTGAAGCCAGAAGCCAGAAGCCAGAAGCCAGAAGCAGAACTACCGCTCAGCGCGAGAACGGGAACTCGTCTCAGCTCAGCGCGCGATGGCGTTGACGGTTTCGGCTGCGTCGAGCAACCAACCCGGGAACACGCCGACGAAGAGCGTGAATGCGGCCGCCGCGGCAATCGCCAGGCCAGATGAGAGGCCAACCGAGATTCCGGTGCCGGCGGCATCGGACTCGACGGCGCCATCGTCTGGATCAGCGAGCCACATGCTGACCATGATCCGCAGGTACAAGAACGCAGCGACCACAGCAGCGACCATTGCGATGACCGCGATGGCGTAGCTCTCGACTTCGACCGCAGCCTGGATGACACCGAACTTGGCGATGAAACCCGACGTGAACGGCACGCCAGCCTGCGCCAGCAAGAACACCGTGAAGGCCAAAGCGAGCAGCGGGCGACGCTTGGCGAGGCCCTTGAACGTGTCGAGCGATGCGTCGCCGTCGACGTTGCCCGACGCCCGAGACACCACCGTGACCACGCCGAATGAGCCGATGACGAGGACCGAGTAGAGCATCAGGTACAGCGCAACCGACGGCATGCCGTCACCGGGCAGCGCCTCGCCAGCGGTGTGTCCCGCTGCCTCGACGCCGACGAGCAGGAACCCGGCATGGCTAACCGAGGAGTACGCGAGCATCCGCTTCACGTTGGTCTGCACCACGGCGAGGAACGAGCCGACGACGAGCGACAGGATGGCGAGCACCCAGATGACCGGGCGCCAGTCGTCGCGGAAGAACGGCAGCGCGGTGACCAGAACTCGGAGCATCGCTGCGAACGCAGCCGCCTTGGCGACCGATGCCATGAAGGCGGTGACCGGTGAAGGCGCGCCCTGGTAGACATCGGGCGTCCAGACGTGGAATGGCGCAGCTGCAACCTTGAAGTCGAGACCGACGATCAGCAGCGCCAGACCGGCGAGCGCCAGGGCGTTCGGATTGTCGAGGTCGACGCCCGATTGGAATGTGGCGACCATCTCGCTGATGTTCGTCGTGCCAGCTGCGCCGTAGAGCAGGGCGATGCCGTACAGGAAGAAGGCTGACGCGAAGCCGCCGAGCACGAAGTACTTGATGCCCGCCTCGGCCGACGCAATCGAGCGGCGGTTCGACGCGGCGAGTACGTAGAGCGCGAGTGACAGCGTCTCGAGGCCGAGGAACAACACGATGAGGTCATTGGCCGACGCCATCACGACGCCACCGATGGCAGCAACCAAGTAGAGGGCGTAGATCTCGGGGCCGTCGTTGGGCGTGCCGCGCAGGAACGAATCGGTCAGCAACGAGACGAGCAGCACGCCGATACAGATCGTGATCGTGAGGAACATCGCGAACGTATCGAAGGCAATTGCTCCGCCGACCAGCGTGGTCGGACCGTTGTCGGTGATGTCGTCCCACTGGACCATTGCCAGCGCGCCAGCAGTGCCCGCCGTGACGGCCGCGGCCATCGCGTAGAGGCCCTTTGGCCAGGTCGGCGTCAGTGCGCCGACGAGCATCATCGTGAGTGCGCCAGCAAGTAACGCCAGCATCGGCGATAACGCGAACCAGTTGACCTCGGGACCAACGAAGGTCTGGGCGACAAAGCCCTGAGCCGGCGATCCCTGTGCGACGACCGACGCACCGATCTGGGATGACTGGGAGATGAGCTCAGCAATCATTCGCCACTCTCCTCTCCCTCGTCGCCGTGACTGTCATCATCCGCGTCGCCATCATCGCCATCGCCGTGGTCTGCTTCGTCCTGATCTGCATCATGAGTCTCACAACCGGAGTCAGACACACCGTGGTCAGCAGCGTCAGTCTCGGCATCGTCGGCCGCTCCTGCTTCTTCGCCGTGCTCGACGGTGAAGGTGCCGCATTGGGTGCCGTACTCGGGAATGTCGAACGAGCTGTTCTCCGCAACGTGTGCGACGAGTGCGTCAACGCTCGGCTCGATGCGTTCGAGCAGCGGCTTCGGGTAGACGCCGGTGAAGACGATTGCTGCGATGAACGGCAGGAGCACCATGGCTTCCTTGGCGCGCAGTTCGGGGAACTTTGCGTTGTCTTCGTCGGGCTCGCCGTGGAACACACGCTGGTAGGCCCACAGCAGATAGAGCGCAGCGAGGATCACGCCCGACGTTGCCACGACCGTCCACCAGCGGGCGGTCTGGAACGAGCCGAGCAGGATCAGATACTCACCGATGAAGCCGTTGAGTCCGGGCACGCCGATCGACGACAACATCACGATCATGAAGCCGGCCGCGAAGATTGGTGCGACCTTCTGGATGCCACCGAGTTCGGCGATCTGACGGGTCTTGCGACGCTCGTAGATCATGCCGACCATGAGGAACAGCGCACCGGTCGACACACCGTGGTTGACCATCTGCAGGACCGAGCCCGAGATTGCCTGCGACGTGAACGCGAACGTACCGAGAATGATGAACCCAAGGTGGGCCACCGACGAGTAGGCGACGAGCCGCTTGAGATCCTTCTGCATCGTTGCGGCGATCGCGCCGTAGATGATGCCGATGACCGCGAGGGTCAGCCAGAGCGAACGGCTCCACACGGCCGCCTCGGGGAAGAGGTACAGACCGAAGCGCAGGAACCCGTACGTACCGAGCTTCAGCATCACGCCAGCCAGCACGACCGAGCCGGCGGTGGGTGCCTGCGTGTGGGCATCGGGCAACCAGGTGTGCAGCGGGAAGATCGGGACCTTCACGGCGAACGCGACAGCGAACGCAAAGAACAACCATCGGCCGGTGTTGGCAGCGAAGTCGGCGCCCTCCGCGATTTCAACAAGGTCGAAGGTGAGGTGGCCGATGCTGTCGCGAGCGAGCATCGCCGTGGCGATGAGCCCGACGAGCATGAACGCCGAGCCGAACATCGTGTAGAGGAAGAACTTCGTGGCCGCGTAGACACGGCTCTCATAGCCCCAGCCACCGATGAGGAAGTACATCGGCACGAGCACGATCTCGAAGAAGATGAAGAACAAGAAGAGGTCGAGCGACAGGAACGAGCCCATCACGCCAGCTTCGAGCATCAACAGCCAAGCCAGATACGGCTTCTCGTCGTGGTGCGGATCGATACCGACGATGGCGAGCGGGAAAAGCACGCCCGTCAACACGACGAGGAAGAGCGAGATGCCATCGACGCCGACGTGGTACGAGATGCCCCACTGTTCGATCCAGGTGTGCTGGGAACTGAACTGGAACCCGGCCTCGCCCATCTCAAACGAGGACATCAACCAGATGCTCATGCCGGCAACACCGACGGACGTCATCAACGCAATCAGCTTGGTGAACTCGGGCCGACGCTTCGAACTGATCGCAACCGCGACCGATCCGACCATCGGCAGGAGGATCAACATCGTGAGAATCGGGAACGCGATGGGACTGCCGTGGCTGTCTTCGGCCGCGAGCAGCCCGATGTTCGTGAACTCTGTCATTTCAGTCAGGGCGCCCATCACAGAATTCCTCGAATCACCACGAACCACCCAAGAAGCAAGACGACACCGATGCCGATCACTCCGGCGTACTGACGCACGTAACCAGTCTGGACCTTGCGGACCTGACCCGACGTCTCACGCACCAACGTGGCAACACCATTGACTGCACCGTCGACGACCTTGCTGTCGAAATCGGCAACGCCCTGGAAGCCTTTGCGACCCGGGTTGCCCATGAACCACGAGATCGCCCGGTCGTAATGCCAGCCGTCCGCGAACAGCTCCGGCTCAATCGCCTTGGCACGCTTCTTCTCATACACGAGGTAGGCGCCGATGATGCCGACGATGGCACAGGCCACCGCGATGGCGATGAGAATGACCTTGTTGTCGTCGGCCCAGGTGCCTGCGACAATCGTTTCGCCGATGCCCCGCTCTTCGGGGCCTTCGCCGAACTCAACGAGGGGATGCAACCAGTCGAGCAGTTTGTGCTGTGCACCCTTGGGGATGATGCCGAGCGACGGCAGCTGGATGATGCCGCCAACCATCGCCAGCCCAGCGAGCACCACGAGCGGGATCAGCATCGTGGGGGGCGACTCGTGCGGCTTGAACTCGCCATGCGCGCCATGCGTCTCGTGCCCGGAATCGCCAGCCGCACCATCTTCGGCGACCAGGACCGCGGCATCTTGGGCTGCGGTTTCAGCGCTGGCTGCGGTTTCAGCGCTGGCGGCGGTTTCTCCATCAACACCATCAGCTGACACCTCAGCAGTATCGAGGTGGGCTGCTTCGGCCTCGTTGGCGAGGCTGCCCCACTTCTGCTCGCCGAAGAAGGTCATGACGACCTGGCGAGTCATGTAGAAGGCGGTGAGGATGGCCGTGACGATGCCGACGACGTAGAGCGCGGGGCTCTCGGCCAGTGCGAACAGGAGGATCTCGTCCTTCGACCAGAAGCCGGCAAAGGGCGGCACACCTGCGATGGCGAGCCAGCCGATGATGAACGTGCTGGCCGTGATCGGCATGAACTTGAAGAGCTTGCCCATCTTGCGCATGTCCTGCTCGTCGTGCATCCCGTGGATGACCGAACCGGAACCGAGGAAGAGCAGCGCCTTGAAGAAGGCGTGGGTGACCATGTGGAAGATCGC
>JAJCXU010000665.1 GCA_029263275.1 Ilumatobacter sp. | reverse complement strand
CGTCGCCCCATGCTCCGAGCACGGCCTGGATCGAACCAGCCTCGGACTCATCGCGCTCGGGACCCGTGATGGTGATCGCGGTCTTGCCTTCGCCGGCGGCGTCGCCGCCGTCGTCTGTGGCCTCGGTCTCAACCGGTGCCGTGGTGTCATCGCTGCTGTCTGCGGCACCATCGTCATCGCTACCGCATGCTGCGGCAACGAACGAAAGTGCAACCGGGACAGCTGCCAGCTTGAGCCAGCGCTTGTTCATAGGGCCTCCCCCTGAAGGTATGTGAAACGCCACAGAAATGCTGCGGCAATGTAAACGCTTACATACCTGGGCTGGACAGTCAAGCCTGTCGTACGAAATGCTTGTCACATCCAGTGGGGTAACGGTTCGAACAGGTGATCTGTTCGGGACCCGCCCGAGGGGGTCAACGCTGCGCGACGCGTCCTGTGGACCCGCGCACAACGAGCTCGATCGGCGCCACGATCTCGGCAGGTTCGATGGGTGCAGCGAGCTGACCGTCAGCAGCTGCGCCCTGACCGTCAGGTGGTTGCATCGCCTCGATCAGCAATCGTGCGGCAGCGGCGCCGTGGCTGGCGACGGACTGGCGAACGGTGGTGAGAGCGACCACGCGTGAAAACTCGTGGTCGTCGACGCCGATGATTGAGAGGTCGCGGCCGGGCACCAAGCCGCGGTCGTTGAGTTCCATGATTGCGCCGAAGGCCATTTCGTCCGACATCGAGAACACCGCTGTCGGTGGCTCGGGATGATCGAGGAGTGCCGCCATCGCTTCTTGTCCGCCGTCGACGCCGAAATTGCCTCCCTCGAGCCGGACGTCATCAACGGCGAGGCCGTGGCTGGCGAGACCGCCGATGAAGCCGCGATGTCGGAGCGTCGGCACGTCGAAGCTGAGCGGGTTGTCCTTCTGGGCGCCGATGATGGCGAGGCGTTCATGGCCGAGTTCGACGAGATGGTCAGCAGCGATTCGCCCAACGGTTTCGTTGTCGATTCGTACGCTGGGATGTCCGGCGGTTCGGCTCCCGACACTGGTGAGGGCGACGCCGCGCTGGGTGATCGAATCGGCCTGATCAGGAGCGACGGCGACGTCGATGACCACGAGACCATCGGTACGCCGCTCGAGGTGGTACTGCTCACTGAGGATGCGGCTGAGGTCTTTTTGGCTGCCGATACCGACGACCAGCACGTCGTATCCCGCTTCGGTGCAGACCGCTTCGGCGCCAGCGACCACCGTCGAGAAGTACCAGCCACTGAGGTTGGGGATGACCACGGTGATGGTCTTGGTGGTACCAGCGGCGAGCCGAGAGGCCGCCGGGTCGGCGGTATAGCCCATTCGTCCGGCAACAGCGACGACGTGGGCCCGGGTGGAGATCGCCACGTTGGGAAGCCCGCGCATGGCCCTGCTGACGGTCGCGACGGAGACGCCTGCTTCGGAGGCAACGTCTTCAATCGTTGAGCGCTTGGAGCGCGATGTGCCGTTCGTGGTCCCCATGTGTCGCTTCCTGACGTGGTGAGAGTGTAAGCGCTTACAGTCCGACCGGGTGGCGTTCTTCGCCGTGTGACCAGTGAGAGGTGACGGGAGGGCCAGTGTGCGCGACGATTGGATCCTCATGAACACTTCTGCTGTGACCGCCCGCCATGCGATCTCGTTGATCGACCTGACCGACCTGTCCGATGACCATGCTCCGGACGGCATCGATGCACTGTGCAGTCGCGCTGCCGAGTACGGCACTGCCGCCGTCTGCGTGTGGCCCGAGTACGTCGCTCGTTGCGTCGAATTGCTCGACGGCACCGACGTTGGCATTGCGACCGTCGTCAACTTCCCCAAGGGCAACCAGCAGACCGGTGTCGTTCTGGATCAGGCCTTGACCGCACTGTCGGACGGGGCCACAGAGATCGACCTGGTGTTGCCGTACAAGATGTTCCGCAACGGCGACGTCAAACCGGCCGCGAGCCTGATCGAGGCCGTCGGCGACATCATCGCCCCGCCCGGCATCCTCAAGGTGATTCTCGAAACCGGCGAGCTCGACGATGAGATGATCCGCGGCGCCGCAGAGCTTGCAGTCGGCCTCGGCGCTGACTTCATCAAGACCTCCACCGGCAAGACCGACGTCAGTGCGACCCTCGGGGCCGCCCGGATCATGCTCGAGGTCATTGCCGCCGCTGACCGCGCCGTCGGCATCAAGCCATCTGGGGGCATTCGCACCTACGGCGACGCCGTTGCCTACCTCGACCTCGCCGCGGAGGTCATGGGCCCGGAATGGGCGACATCGTCGACGTTCCGCTTCGGTGCTTCTGGGCTCCTCGATGCATTGCTCGCAGAGATCGACGGCGCCGACTGATTGGCAACTGATTGCCAATGTCTGCCGACGTGGCAAACATCACCGAATCGGCTCGAAGGCCCGAGCGTTGGCCACTGCACCGAGGAGTAGCGTGCGTCAGGTGTTGAGCTTCGGGCGCCTGTGATGCCGGCGCGATCAGGCCCGTTTCGATCGGGCGGGCTGACCTCAGACGTGCTGCCGGCGGACGGTGGCTGGCTGGTCGGGCGCACCGATGTCGTGCGACTCGTTGCTGAACGGCTGGCGCCAGGTGAAGTGGTGACACTGACCGGCCCCGGAGGCGTCGGCAAGACCAGCATTGCGCTGGAGGTCGCGCGTACCGTGCTCGATGCAGCCGAACGCTTCACCGACGGCATCTGGTTCTGCGCAATGGCATCGGTGGATTCCGCGACAGCGATCCCCGTGGCGATCGCCGATGCAGTGGGCATTCCGCCCACCGACGAAGCCTCGGCCTACGACTCTGTCGTCACGGGCCTGAGCGGGCTCTGGGGTGTGCTGATCGTCGACAACTGCGAGCAGATCGCCAGCCCGATTGCCAGCGTGCTGCAGCAGCTGGTCTCGGACTGTCCCGACCTGGCCGTGCTGGTGACCAGCCGTGAGCCCCTGCAGCTCGGCGTCGAGCATGTCGTGCAAATCGCGCCCCTCGAGATCGACGATGACGCCGAGGAACTCTTCATCCTTCGCGCGCTCGAAGCCGATCCGCAATTCGAGAGGTTGGGTCACGAAGCCGTCGTTCGGCACATCTGCTCCTCGCTTGACGGGCTCCCGCTCGCGCTCGAACTGGCAGCGGCTCACATTGGATCAATGGGCGTCGACGACGTGGCCGCGCGCCTCGACGAGCGATTCAGGATGCTGCGCCGACCGAACGAACATGGACGCCACGACTCGCTACACGCGGCGGTCAGCTGGTCATACGACCTGCTCGATCCGATCGAGCGACGGCTCTTCGACCGACTGTCGGTCTTCCAGGGTGGCTTCGACGATGCCGCAGCAGCGGCAATGCTCGACGAACGCGATCTCGAACGCGTCGAGATCCGTGATCTCCTCGGCAAGTTGGTCGACAAGTCGATGATCAACGTCGTCGGCGTCGATGACTCCGGCACCGGCGCCGGTCGGCGCTACGACATGCTCGAGACGCTGCGTCAGTTCGGCGATCGTCAGCTCGGGCGCCAGAACCTGCGCGCCAGTGTCCGCAACCAACACCTCGATCTTGTGGTCGAACTCGTTGCCGCAGCGAATGCCCACGCGATGAGCAACGATTGGCTCGAGGGAGCCAACCGATTCCGCCGCGAGTGGGCCAACATCAGAGCGGCGGTTGGTTGGGCCATCGACACGACGCGGGTCGATGACGTCGACCGGTTGCTGCGCGACATCCATTTCTATTGCCGCTGGACCCTCGAGTCCGAGGCGACGCTGTGGGCCGAGCGAGCGATCGAACGTGGTCCGACCACGGGTGCGGTCGCCGGAGCGCCGGCGTATCTACATCTTGGTTTCAAGCACTTTCTCGCCGGCGACCACAGTGCTGCACTCGACGCGCTCGTTGCGGGGCTCGCCGCTCGGAGCACGCCGTCGGACCGTGGCTGGTGCCGGCACTACGCGGCCGTCGAGTTGCTCTATCTCGGGCGCGCCTCGGATGCGGCCGAGCAAGCCACCGCAGACATCGACGACCGTTCCCCGCGAGACGTCGACGCAGTGATGTGTTCGTCATCGGTCACGGCGTTTCAGATGTACGC
>JAJCXU010000664.1 GCA_029263275.1 Ilumatobacter sp. | reverse complement strand
AAGTCATCGAGCGCAAGCAGCAGGAGCGCTCCGAGCGGCGCCACGCAGGCCAGCCGGACCAAGATGCCCGAGGGACGTTCGTCCTCGACATGAATGAATGTCGTGACGAGCGCAATGATGCCGAGCGTCGCCATGACGAGGTAGCGCGTAAAGAAAACGGTGTCCCAAGCGCCGAACTGAAACGCGAGTTCGCCCGTGACCAGGGCGATCGCCGCAGTTGCTGCAGCGAACGCTCGCTGGTCCTTCACGGTTGATGTGATTCCTTGCATGTGTGCTCCGGTTGTGTGTGATGTTCAGGAATAGATGGTGGTGAGCGCCGAGGTGGCCAAGGCGATGACCTCGTCGTCGCTGAGCGTCTCGACTCGCTCGGCTACTGAGCCGGCATTGAAGCCGACGATGATCGGCTGACCGGCGACGCGCGTCCAGTCGAACCACTCGATGAACAGCCCTTGTTCTTCGCCGACGAATCCGATGATCTCCGCGTCGTCGTCCCAGAAGAGCTTGTCGTATTGGAGGACCACCCGGTCGAGAACGCCCATACCGAGCCGATCGATCGCCGCCAGCTTGTCGTCGGGCAGCGGAGGCTCGAACTCGATCACACCGGCTTTGAGGACTCCGAGCGGCACGGTGACCAGCACGGCATCGGCCGTCATCGTGGCCTCGTCGGCGAACTCGACCTCGACGCCCTCAGCGGTCTCGCCGATGTAGTTGACCGTCCGGCCGAGCTGTACGTCGATGCCATCGGCGAGCGGTGCGAGGATGCCGATGTATCCGCCGGGCATCACCTTGTCCTCGCCGTCGAATTCCTCGCCAGCTTCGAGTGATGCGGGCGAGAGCGAATCAATGTCGGCAGCCTCCTCGTGCTCGATGATCGACGTTGCGAGGTAGCGGCCGATTCGCGCGTCGTCCGGATCGAGATCCTCCAGCGCTGCCGTGATCGTTTCGCCGACTGTGGCCTCGTCGAAGTCGAGGTCCTCCAGTGCCGCCTCGAGCTCATCGACCGTGTCGTCGTCGACCTCGGAGCCGTCAGCGCCGTAGATGACCATCTTGTCGGGATCGGTGCCGAGCAGCGGCACGTCGAACTCTTCAGCCAGCTTGGTCAGGGGGTTGCCGTCGCTGCCGTGAATCCACCCAGCGCCCAGTTCGAGCGGCACGCCAAGACTGGTGTCGGTGTGGACGCGCCCGCCGATGCGATCGCGCCCTTCCACCACCGTGACGTCGAAGCCGGCGTCGGTGAGAGCCCGAGCTGCACCGAGGCCCGCAGCGCCAGCGCCCACGATGATGATGGAGGCAGGCGTGTCGAAGGTGTCGATGATCTCTTCAGCCGCGGAGCGGCCTGACAGCAGGGCTCCATGCACTGTCGCAGCGAAGTCGACGGACGCTGCCTCGCCGGCGAAGTAGAGCCGGTCGCGAACCGACGCGCCGAGCGCCTCACGGTCGGCTGACGTCGAGCCCGGAGCAAGGTAGCTGTAGCTCCCGAACGAGAAGGGGTCCTGATGCCACCGAGTGACCAGGGCAGCGCCCAACGTTGCCGCGGCGATGCCACCTGCGACAGCCTTCGGCACGACCGCGTCCGGCTCGGTGTCGCTGTCGTCGCTGCAGGCTGCGAGCACAGCTGTCGCAGCAGCAGCAGTCAGAAATCGTCGCCTGTCCATGTCCAGCCCTCCAGCCCGTCAGTGGGCCCCAGGGTCAGGATGTCAGAAACTGGCCCAACGCTTCGCCATCCCTGGCCAGAAGTGCAGCATTGATCCGCTGCCGTTCGAGAATTTGGTCGAGCGTCTTCGTCGCCTGCGGAATCGGATGTTCCGCGAAGAACGCTGCTGAATCTGCGACGAGCTCGGGTGTTGCGAGGTGCTTCACCGACTCGACCATACGCACGATCGTGTTGGTCGGAAATTCTGTGTTGGCATGGTCCCAGTGCTCTCGTATGAACCTCCACGCGGTTGCGCCGTGGCGTCGATTCGTCATGGTCATCCGGAGGACGAATGGAGCGTTCTGGGTCTTGACCTTGTCGGAGAGGACGAACTCGCACGTGCGCAGGATCAGTGCTTCGTCATCGAACTCGGCGAGGGCGTACAGCTGGCGCAGCTGTTCCTGCGGCGTCGACGCGGTGAGGAAACCGTTCTGGAACTTGTCGTAGTCCTCGACGCCGCCGTGCGCTGCGACGACCGACGTCGCTGCCGCAACGAGTTCAGGATCGACGTCCTCGACGGGCTGCTGCAGGAGATCTCGACACACGCCGATGATGGCTTCGTCGTTGCCGAGTGCGCCGGCGGTTGCGAGCAGCAGGCCGCGGAGCTTCGCGGTGAGGTCGCTCTCGTCGGCAGCCGGCTCACCAAGTTCAGTGAGTGCGGGCTGTACGAGATCGCGAACCTGAGCTTGGAAGGTGGGAAACGCATCGTCGCCCACGAGCCGACCGAGTCCGCGCAATGCAATGACGACGGCTTGCCACACCGCGTGCTCTCGCTCGCCAGCAAACCCCCGCAGGAACTGCAGAAGCTCAGGTGCCGATATCGCCCCCGCGACCGTCGCAGCCCACGCGTCGTCAACAAGGCTGTAGCGCTCAAGGGTGTTCATCTCGGCGAGATCTGCCGTCAATCGGGAACGCAGCGCGTCGTCGTAGGCGACTCGGAAGAAGCCATGCCCACCGGCATTGACAACAACCGACGCAGCGGCGTCGGCGAGCGGGACCACGACACTGATTCCGTCGAGCAACACGGTGGTGGTGGTCGCGCCGTTGCGAACGTGAACGGGCACAACCCACAGCTGATCAGCCGCATCATCCGGGCGCGCGCCAAGCCGGAAGCGCTGTTGGGTCAGTTCGACGCCCGAACCGTCGGCCGTCAGTGCCGCACTGATCAGCGGGAAGCCGGGCTGCCAGATCCACGAATCCATGATTCGCCGCACGGGCTCACCAGACGTGGCCTCGATGGCATCCCACAGGTCATTCGTTTCGGTGTTCTTGTAGGAATGCAGCCGGAGGTAGTGGCTGACGCCCTCACGGAAGTGGTCCTCGCCGAGGTACTGCTCCAGCATGCGGAGCAGTGCAGCCCCTTTTTGATACGTCAGCACGTCGAACATGCCTTCGCAGTCAGCGGGGGAGCGCACTTCGTACTCCACGGAGCGCGTGTTCTCGAGCGCGTCGACGTCGAACGCAACGCTGCGTTCGAGACCGAAGCTGGTCCACCGTTCCCAGTCGGGCCGGTAGGCATCGCAGGCCGCGATCTCCATGAACGTGGCAAATGCTTCGTTCAACCAGATGCCGTTCCACCACCGCATCGTGACGAGGTCACCGAACCACATGTGCGCCAGTTCGTGAGCAACGACGTCGGCGACCAACTGCTGCTCATTCTGCGTGCTCGTGGCCGGGTCGACCAACAGCAAGCTTTCGCGGAACGTGATGCAACCGAGGTTCTCCATGGCGCCGGCTGCGAAGTCGGGCAGGCCAGCCAGATCGATCTTGTCGCTGGGGTAGGGAATCCCGTAGTACTCCTCGAACCAGCGGAGGCAGAACGCACCGACGTCCATGCCGAAGTCGGTCAGGTGTCCCTTGCCGGGCACGTGCACCAGTCGCATTGGTGTGTCGTTGACGTCGACGGCGTCGGTCATCTCGAGACGGCCGACGATGAAGGCCACCAAGTACGTGCTCATGGTCATCGTGTCGGCGAACCGAATCACGATGCGACCGTCGCCGGTGGTCCGGTCGACCTCGGGGCCGCTGGAGATGGCTTGGAGTCCTTCGGCGATGTCGAGCGTGATGCCGAACACAGCTTTGTACTCGGGCTCGTCCCAGCAGGGGAAGGCCCGACGACAATCCGTCGATTGCATCTGGGTGGTGGCGATGACTTGCTCGGTGCCGTCCTCATCGTTGTAGGTGCTGCGGTAAAAGCCGCGCAGCTTGTCGTTGAGAATGCCGGTGAATTCGACGGTGAGCGTGGCCGAACCGATCGGTAGTTCGGCAGCGGTGTGCACGAACAGTCGATCGGTCTCTTCGTCGACGGTGAAGTCCGCTGGTGCACCGTTGACCAGGCACGATCCGATCTCCAACTCGGCAGCATTCAGCACCAGGGTGGTCGTTGGCACCTCGACATCGAGTTGCACAGTCACCACACCTCCGAACCTCGCGTCCTCGAGCGACGGCGTGAGCCGAACGTCGTATCGAGACGGCAAAACACCTGGCGGGAGGCGGTACGGGTCGAGGTCGCCACCAGGTGACGACAACGTGGTGTCCGGGGCGCTGTCGGGAGAGGCTGCCATGCCCGGATGGTACCGGCGCTAGCGTGACCGATCGTGTCTGCAACGACTCCGTCCTCCGCCGCAAGTGGCGCATCCAACGCTGCCCCACCGAAGTTCGCTGTGGTCGGTATCGGCAATGCGCTCGTCGATGTCATCGCCCATGCCCCAGAGCAGTTTCTTGATGCCCACGACCTGAACAAGGGGTCGATGACGCTGATCGAGACCGACCGCGCGGTGCAGCTGTACTCGGCGCTGGGCACCGCGGTCGAAATGAGTGGAGGATCGGCGGCAAACACAATGGTCGGCGTCGCCAGCCTCGGTGGAACCGCGTGCTACATCGGCAAGGTCAACCACGACGATCTCGGCGACGTGTTCGGGCACGACATGCGCGCCGTCGGCGTGCCGTTCCGTGGCGGCGGTGTCGACCACGGCACACCAACAGGACGATGCATCATCGTGGTCACTCCCGATGCCGAACGCACGATGAACACCTACTTGGGCGTGTCCAGCTCGCTGGACATCGGCGACCTCGACATCGACGCGATCGCTGGCGGAGCGGTGCTGTACATGGAGGGCTACCTCTTCGACCGCGACGATGCGAAAGCGGCGTTCCGTCATGCTGCCGACGTCGCTCACGCCAACGGGCGGCAGGTGTCGCTCACGCTGTCCGACTCCTTCTGCGTCGACCGACATCGCGACGACTTTCGCGCCCTCGTCCAGGATCACGTCGACATCTTGTTCGGCAATGCCGACGAGCT
>JAJCXU010000663.1 GCA_029263275.1 Ilumatobacter sp. | reverse complement strand
CGAGCGCAGATCGACAAACCACTCGAACAGCTCCGGTGGTTCGATCTGCTCGACGATGACGGTGATCGGATGTCCTCGATCGGCGATCCACCGGCCCGCCCATTCCCAGCCGCCCAGATGAGGCACGGCGATGATTGCGCCCTTGCCGGCAGCGAGTGCCTCGGTCACGTAGTGATAGCCATCCTCTTCGAACGGCGCCGCGACGGCACGTTTCGACAAGGTCGGCAGACGGAAGCTCTCGCTCCAGTAGCGGGCATCCGAGTCGAACGCCTCCTGCACGGCTCTGCGTAGCCGGAGCCCGCGCAAGGTGGGATCGGCACGTTGTAGGTGACGCTCGATGATCGCCCGCCGTTCCGGACTGGCCAGGTTCGCACCGGCACCGGCAGGTGTGGCGAGCCCCATGGCGAGAGGCATCGGCATCAACCTGGCAGCCAGCGCTCCGAGTTTGTAGCCGTTCGTGGTGATCTGACCGATGAACTGCTGCTGCAATTCCTCGGGAGTCACGGCTTGCGTCGCGGGACGCGAGTTCGCCGTCGCTCCGTTCGTGCGACTCGTCGGCTCTGCCGACGCGAGCGGCGCATCTCGATCTTTGCCGCCGTGACCGGTGCGACGGCGGCCGCCTTCCACACCTTGGCGAATCGCTGCACTGCCGTGATGCTGGTGAGCACGAGCATCAGCCAGAGAATCGGGATCAACAACACGTTGAACGCCAGGCCGATGCACAGTGCGATGATCCGTTCGGCCCGTTCCATCAGGCCGCCCTTCGCGTCGATACCGAGTGATTCCGCCTTGGCCCGCTGGTAGCTGATGACCGACGAGATCGAGGCAACGGCGAACGGCAGCAGCACGATGCGCGGGTCTTCGGTGAGGGCGAAGTGCCAGCCGATGCCACCGAGCAGCAGCGAGTCGGTGACTCGGTCGACGGTCGAGTCGAAGAATGCGCCGCGTTGGCTGGACGTACCCGACGCCTTGGCGAGCGCACCGTCGAGCAGGTCGGGAAGCGCAGCGAGGATCACGAGCCCCAGGCCCAGCCACAGTCGACCGAAACCAATGGCGACGGCCGCGCCGACGCCAACGAGCAGTCCGACAATGGTGAGGTGGTCCGGGGTCAGCTTCGTGCGGCGCAGGAACGCGCCGATCGGCTTGACCGCCTTGTCGACCGGCTTTCTGAACGTGCCGTCAAACATGTTCCGCCGACTCTAACCCGCAGCGGACTCGAGGTCTGCCTCGTCGTTGACCTCGACGAGGTGTTCGAGGATGCGGCCGTCGACCGCGTCGACGAGAACGAGGCCACGTTGTGCCGGCGGTTCCTCGGCCGAGTAGCAGAGCACTCGCCATGTCGGCCTGCTCCGGAGTCCACGCCAGACCTGTTGCGCCGACGCGTGGCCGACGGCGAACCCGACGGCGCCTTGCGCGGCAACCAACGCTTCCTTTTCGTCGACGGTCATGCGCCAACCCGAACTGATCGAGAACAATCCGACCACGGCCAAGACGGCCGCGGCAACGAGCCAGCCACCGTTGACAACCGCCGCATCGCTTGCCGCGAAGTACACCGCGGTGATGATGGCCGCACAGCCGAGGTACATCGCTCCGGGCCAGCGCCGTCGGCTGTTGTCGGGGAACAGGTAGGCGCCGACAAATCCTGCAGGGTTGAGGTCGTCGGGCAGCTCGTCGATCTGATCGTCGGTCGTCACGCCGCCAGCCTATGACCGTCGGGCCAGCGTTTCAGCGGACGCGATCAGTCGATGATTTCGACACCGTGCCAGAAGGCGATGCGATCGGTGACCAGACGTTTCGCCAAGGGCCAGGGCCGGCGGTAGGTGAATGCACCGTTCTGGGCGACATCGGTCTCGCCGCTGACGTGGTAGTAGCTCGCTTTGCCCTTCCAGAAACATCGGGACGTCGTGGGACTCTCGACCAGCCGGTCAGGATCGACATCCGCGACCGGGAAGTAGACCATCCCCTCGACGCGTTTGACGTCGTCGCTCTCGGCGATGACCATTCCATCAAAGACTGCTCGTGTCATGACTGCAGTCAACGCCCGATTGCCGCGGTGCCTTCCCGCTGCTGCGAAGCATTGACGAAACACGAGCCGATGATCACGGCCAGGCAGCTCGCAGGCGCGTTGCCGATGCATCGAGTGCCTCGGGAAGTGTCTGGGCGTTTGCGATCGACGACAGGAAGTTCGAGTCACCGGTCCAACGGGGCACGACGTGCACGTGGAGATGCGTCGGGATGGACCCGCCTGCGGCGCGGCCGATGTTGAGCCCCACATTGACGCCATCGGGGACATAGGCGCTCCGAACGACGCCAACGGTGGTGGTCACCAGGGCCCACAACTCCGTCGTTTCGTCCGGCGTCAGATCGCTGAGATCGGCGACTTCACGGTAAGGCAGCACCAACACGTGGCCGGACGTGTACGGATGGATGTTCAAGATCGCGAAGACCAGTTCGCCGCGGTGAACGATGTGGGTCTCCTCGTCGGAGGCGTCCGATCGGAGGAGTTGGGTGAACACGCTCCCCTGCGCCTGATCGTTGGCGTCCCTGTCGACATCGGTCACGTAGGCGGCCCGCCAGCCCGACCAGATGCGGTCGAGCATCAGGCTTGCAGCGCCGCGTCGGTCGCGTCGGAGACCTCGGCTCGGAATCGATCCACGAAGTCGTCGAGCGGCACGTCGCGTTCGACGTCCGGGGCGTCTTCGCCCTTCATGTCGGTGCGAACGTTGACACCGACCGTGCGGGCCGCGACGTCGTCGTCTCCGACGACGAGCACGTACGGGAGCTTCTCGACCTTGCCGTTGCGAATCCGCTTGCCCAGGCCGTCATCCGCGGCCACCATGTCGACCCGAGCGCCAGCGGCGCGTAGTTGGTCAACGACCTCCTGCGCGTATTCCTCGTGCGGCGTCGCCACCGGAAGAACTCGCACTTGCACCGGAGCAAGCCACGTGGGGAAGGCTCCCGCGTAGTGCTCGATGAGCACGCCGAAGAATCGCTCGATCGACCCCATCAGGGCGCGGTGGAGCATGATCGGCCGGTGCCGGTTGTTGTCGGCGCCGACGTACTCGAGGTCGAAGCGCTCCGGGAGCTGGAAGTCAGCCTGAATCGTCGACAGCTGCCACGACCGACCGATTGCGTCGCGGACGTCGATGTCGATCTTCGGGCCGTAGAACGCGGCGTCGCCTTCCTTGATGGCGTAGTCGAGACCATGCGAGTCAAGCGCTTCGCGCAGCGCCGTCGTGGCGGTCTCCCAGATCTCATCGGTACCGACCGACTTCTCGGGATCACGCGTGGACAGGTTGAAGGTGAAGTCCTCGAAACCGAAGGCTCGCAACACCGACAGCACGAAGTCGAGGAGGCCCGCGACTTCGCCCGCGAGCTGCTCCTCGGTGCAATAGATGTGGCTGTCGTCTTGCGTGAAGCCTCGGATCCGCATCAGGCCGTGCAAGGTGCCGGCCCGCTCGTAGCGGTAGACGGTGCCGAGTTCGAACAGGCGAAGCGGGAGTTCGCGATAGCTGCGCTGGCGACTGTCGAAGATCAGACAGTGCATCGGGCAGTTCATCGGCTTCGGGTAGTACGTGCCGTTGTCCATCTCCATCGGCGGGTACATCCCGTCGGCGTAGAAGTCGAGGTGCCCGGACGTTTCGAACAGGTTCGCGTTGGCGAGGTGAGGCGAGTAGACGAACTCGTAGCCACCGTTCTCGTGACGCTGACGGCTGTAGTCCTCCATCAGCTTGCGGATGGTTGCGCCCTTGGGATGCCACACCGCGAGGCCACCACCGAGCTTGCTCGGGAAGCTGAGCAGGTCTTGTTCGACGGCAAGCTTGCGATGGTCGCGCTTGAGCGCTTCTTCGAGTTGGTGCAGGTGCGCGGCGAGCGCCTGCTTGCTTTCCCAGGCGGTGCCGTAGATGCGCTGCAGCATGGGGCCCTTTTCGTTCCCACGCCAATAGGCACCGGAGACGCGCTGCAGTTTGAAGAAGGCGAGCTTGCCCGTGCTCGGCACGTGCGGGCCGACACACATGTCGACGAAGTCGTCGGTGTTGCGATAGGCGCTGATGACCCCGTCACCCGACACTTCGCCCGAATCTTCCGAATCAGCTTCTGCGGACTCGACGCGCTCGATGATCTCGACCTTGTACGGCTGATCCGCGAACAGTTCCTTGGCTTCCGCCATCGTGTGTTCGGAGCGCGTGAACGGCTGGTTCTGCTTGACGATCTCCTTCATCTGCTTCTCGATGACGCCGAGATCTTCATCGGTGAAGGTCTTGCCGTCGGGCAAATCGAAGTCGTAGTAGAAGCCGTTCTCGATGGCCGGGCCGATCGTGAACTTGGCGCCCGGGTAGAGCTGTGTGACCGCTTGCGCGAGCACGTGTGCCGTCGAGTGACGGATCACGTGACGACCAGTGTCGGTGTCGTTGGTGATCAGTGCGACCAGGTTTCCGTCCGCGAGCGGCACGGTCAGATCGGTCTCGACCCCGTCAATCGTGGCGGCGACAGCTGCCTTGCGCAATCCGGAACCGATCGATGCTGCGAGGTCGAGCGCAGTCGACCCAGCGGGCAGCTCTCGGCTCGAACCGTCGGGAAGCGAGATGGTGATGTTCGACATGAGACGCCCAGGATAGAAGCGCTCGCGCCCGCACCGGCGGACGGTTTCGGATCAGCGGCGGGACACCGTGACGAGCTCGCGCTCGGCGGGTTGCTCCGTGACGTTGGCGACGCGCGCCGTAACGGTGGGCTCGGACTCGGCATCGTCGCCGTGGTATCGGTTGACGTAGTCCTGGCCGGACAGCTCGCGGATCTCGAACATCACTTCGTCGATCATCGACCGCCAGGCGAGATGCTCTGCGCCGCGGTTCATGTACCGCTCTGGCTTGATTGGACGGCCGATCTTGATCTCCGCGCGCTTGCCGAGTTTGGGCGCCTTCGCGTCGGGTGGCTGGATCTCATCGGTGCCGATGATGCCGACCGGATAGATCGGGCAACCGACGGTCATCGCCAGTCGGGCGGCGCCGGTCCGGCCCTTGCCCAGCGTCCCATTGCGGCTACGCGTCCCCTCGGGATAGATCCCGAAGAGTTCACCGCGTTTGAGCACCGCTTCGGCAGCGTCGAGCGCTGCGGTGCTCTTCGACCCGCCGGATCGGTCGATCGGAATCATGCCCATTGCGGGGAAGAGGAACTTGGTCTTCCACGAGTCCATGTACTCGGCCTTGCCGACGAAGGAGATGTTCCGCGGCAGCGTGAAGGTGAGGAATGCCGAGTCGAGGAATGAGATGTGATTCGGACAGAGAATTGCCGGACCCTCGGTGGGCAAGCGTTCGAGACCGGACACATCGATGTCCCACAGGCGCGTCACCAACGGTGCTCCCACCTTGCGAACTCGTCGCTGCAGCGTGCCCGCTCCAGGGCCGTCGGTCATGGCCGTGACAATACGACACGCCGACTTCGGCCGGACGTCCGGTACGTGAACTTCACGTAAATCAGGTGAGCTCGACGCCGAGCAGCGCCGCGGCTTCGAGCACGCCGTCGCCCGCGGCTGCGGCCGCATCGATGGCGGCGATTGCTCCGGGTGTATCGAGATCGTCGTCGAGCCGGTCGCGCACCACGTCGAGCAAGCTCGGGTTCGGTGTTGCGTGGGCCGACCAGGCCGCGAGGCGTGCCGCATTGCGCGGCATCAACTCGTCGTCCCAGTGCCAGTCGACTCGGTAGTTGTGTTCGATGATCGCGAGCCGGATCGAGCGTGGGTCGTAGGTCTCGCGCAACGCGTCGACGAAGACGAGGTTGCCGAGGCTCTTCGACATTTTCTGGCCGTCCATGAAGATCATGCACGTGTGCATCCAATGCTTCACGAACTGCTCACCCGTCGCTGCCTCGGATTGGGCACGCTCACACTCGTGGTGCGGAAAGATCAGGTCAGAGCCGCCGCCGTGCAGGTCGATGGTGGTCCCGAGTTCCCGCAGCGCCAGCGCCGAGCATTCGATGTGCCAGCCGGGTCGACCCGCGCCCCACATCGTGTCCCACGCGGGTTCGTCGTCGGCTGACGGGTGCCACAGGACGAAGTCGAGCGGCGACCGCTTGTTCGGGTCGTCGATGTTTCCGCCGCGCTCTTTCGCGTAAGCGAGCATCTCCTCCTCGGAGTATCCGCTCATCGAGCCGAACGACTCGAACTTCGAGACGTCGAAGTAGACCGAGCCGCCTGCCTCATAGGCATACCCCCGGTCGAGCACCATCCCGATGAATCCCCGAATGTCGGGAATCGCCGACGAGGCACGCGGGCTGGACGCGACGGGGAGCGCATTGAGCGCCACCATGTCGCGCTCGAAACGGGCCTCTTCCGAGGCGGCGAGGTCGAGGTAGTGCACACCGAGCTCGCGGGCTTTGGCAAACAATGGGTCGTCGACGTCGGTGACGTTGCGAATGCACCGCACGGTGTGGCCGATGTCGATCAGTCGGCGTTTCAAGATGTCGTACGCGATGAACGTGGCCGCGTGGCCGAGGTGCGTCGCGTCGTACGGCGTGATGCCGCAGGTGTACATGAGGACGTTGTCCCCCGGCTCGAACGGAACGATGGCCCGGCGAGCGGTGTCGTAGAGCTGCATGGTTGGCTTCACGGTCACGAGTCAACACCTGACAACCGCTGATTCATTCCCGACATGCCGACAGGGTGCCACACGCCGACGCCACTCCCCCGCGTTCGCAACGCGTGTCACAGTCGTTGACCGGGCTAGCTTGCGGGGCATGGGTCTGCTCGACGGAAAAAACATCGTGATCACCGGCGTCCTCACGGATGCATCGCTTGCGTTCGGCGTGGCGAAGATCGCGCAGGAACAGGGCGCGAACATCGTGCTGACCGGTGCGGGGCGCGCGTTGCGCCTCACGCAGCGCACGGCGCGCAAGCTCGCCACCAACCCCGACGGTTCCGAGATCGAGGTGTTCGAACTCGACGTCACTGTTCCCGAGCACGGTGTGGCGGTTCGCGAAGCGCTCGCCACCAAGTGGGGCCGCGTCGACGGCGTGCTGCACGCAGTCGGATTCGCTCCGGAATCGTGCCTCGGCGACAACTTCATGGACGCCCCATGGGATGACGTCGCCGTTGCCATGCACATCTCGACGTACTCGCTGAAGGCGCTCGCCGATGCGTTCGTGCCGTTGATGCAGCGTGGCGGGTCCATCGTCGGCCTCGACTTCGACAATTCGGTCAGCTGGCCGGCCTACAACTGGATGGGCGTCGCCAAGTCGGCCTTGCAGAGCCTGTCGCGCTATCTCGCCAGGGAACTCGGCCCCCAGGGCATCCGCTGCAACCTCGTTGCCGCCGGCCCGATCCGCACCATGGCTGCCAAGTCGATTCCGGGCTTCTCCAAGTTCGAAGATGCCTGGGACGGCCGCGCACCGCTCGGCTGGGATGTCGACGATTCAGAGCCAGTTGCTCGCACCGTCGTGGCCATGCTCTCCGACTGGTTCCCGATGACCACCGGCGAGATCGTCCACTGCGACGGCGGCTTCAACTCCACCGGCGTCTAGAGCTATCTGCGTCGAGCGTCCCTCGGCCCGCGTCCGGCGATTGCCTGCAGGACGAGCAACAACAGGACCGCACCGAGTGCTGCGACGCCGATGCTGCGCAGTGAGAACTCGTCGACACCGTCGCTGTCGATCGTCGACATCAGCCAGCCGCCGATCAGCGCGCCGAGCACGCCGACCATCATCGTGTAGATACACCCGCTGCGATCGTCCTTGACGATCCACCGAGCGAGCCCGCCAGCGATCAGTCCGACGACGATCCAACCGATGATGCTCATGCACCCGACGCTAGCGAATCAACGAACGCATCACGGTCTGTTCGATCAGCCTGGCATTGATCAGTCCATCGTTCTGAGACCATCGGCAACGAGGAAGGTTGCGTCAGCCGCTCCGCATTGCGCGACGAACTCGGCGGCCGAATCGGCGGTTGCCAGAAGCGTCACACTGTTCGGGGAGGCGACCAGACCGCCCCCTGACTCGAACATCTCGCCCGGTTCAAGGACAAATCCGTCTGGCAAGACAAGCGACTCGCCATCAACCCCAACTCGCGTCCCTGAAGGCCAAACGGCGGGTCGCAACACCCCGACGTCGCCATCGTCGATGAGGGCGCACCCATCACGGACCACGTACCTCGCCTGAATGAGGCCGTCGAGAACCCCAGGGTCCTTCGCTGTCAGCAGAACCACCGGAGCGCCGTCAACCTCGAGCGACGACAAAGCGGGTCCGTCCGAGGCGCACGCGACCAACCCGAGAGCGAACGAGCTGCACCAGAGCAGCAATCTGACTCGGAGTATGGGGCCCGGCAATGCCATCACCGTTGCCGACGACCGGCGCCAACGAGGCGACCGTCCTCTGCGCTCCTGCAGGCTCAAGGTGTCAGCCGGTCGAGATCGAGGAGATGATGATGACCGTCGTGCGCCAGCCGCCGCGCCAGAACCAGAATCGACCGTTCACCGCCCTCGCTGCCAATCCCGACGCGACGCCATTGTGCGTCCGAGAGCGCGGCCAAGAGATCCGCTGTCGCCGTGGCATGGCCATCAAGGTCGGTGAGCACCGGTTCGAGGTCGTCGTCGTTGTATCGCCGCCGGTCCGCGAGCGCGGAGAACCCGACCGCATACATCTGGGGCCGCTCGACCGATCAGCGTCCCAGTCGAACCCGCACGCCTCACACACCACCATCAACCGACCTCAGCGCCCATGATCCGAGCCAGTCCATCAATCGTGACCACTGGATCAGAATGGCAGATGCGACAGGATCAGTCCGCTCGACGTACATCTGTTCTTCTTCTTTGCAATTATCGATCGTACGTTTGTTTCTTGGTCAACCCGTTGGTATCATTGGTCCATGAGCCTCGGGCAGCTCGCCGAACGGATCGAATCCGTCGACACCAGCACTGCTGGCGTGGGCGAACTCACCTCGGCGTTGCGTGACCTCAATCGAGTCGACGGTTGGGTGTCGGTCACCAAGGCCTCGATCACCCGACGGCTCGCCGAACTCGAAGCATCCGGCGAAGCGCCACCAGCGGTCGACGTGTTGGCCCGGTCCGATCGCACCTCGCCCCGCGAAGCCGCCAAGAACGAACGACGAGCCGAGGCCTACGGCAGTGTGCCGGCGATGAGCCAACAGCGCGAAGCCGGTCGCATCTCCGATGAGCACGCTGACGCACTCGCCAACGCAGCGAACAAGCTCGACGATGACCAACGGACCGAACTGTTCGCCCAAGGCGACGACCTCGCAGCACACGCAGCTGCGTCGACGCCCGGCCAGTTCGCCCGCCATCTCCGCAAGCGTGTCGAGTCACTCAGCA
>JAJCXU010000662.1 GCA_029263275.1 Ilumatobacter sp. | reverse complement strand
CACGCACCTCGTCGCAGTGAGTCGGCCCGGTTGGAGCGAGGCGGACAAGTGCCGACGCGGCAAGCAGCTCCATGATTTCCGGATCGTCGTTCGCACGCACGAGCGCATCGCGCACGGCGTCGACCTCACCGGGCCCCGCATCGATCCGCATCACGACGGGTTGCGTCGGCCATGGGCCGAGTCGTTCGACAACCCGGAGCCCCGCGACGTCGTCCCACTGCCGGGCTCGACGGGTGCGGACGATCGAGTCGACCACAGCAGCGTCGAGTTCACCGGCAAGCAACTGGTCAATCGAGTGGTGATGTCCACCGGTCATCACCAGTGATGCGAAGTCGGCAGGATCGTGACCGCGTCGGTCGAGTTCGATGCGCAGCGCGTGATACCCGCTCAGGCTCGCGGGGTCATTGCAACCGATGCGTCGACCGGCGAGATCGTCGAGTGTCTGGGCATCGCTGTCCGGGCTGACGAGCACGTCGGAGAAGTACACCGGTCGGTCGGCGGCGTCAGGATCGTCCGGGACCCAGGCGACCCCCACTTCCTGCACCGAAGACTCTCGGTCGGTCGTCAACTCGACGAACGAGGTGGAGCACACCCAGCCGAGGTCGGCCGTGCCCGCGGCGAAGGGGTCGACGAGCGGATCGGGCCCCGATCGTCCGACTTCGAACCGCAGCTCAGAACCGATGTGTTCGGCCAGCGCCTCGAACAGTGCCGCCGGATAGCCCGGGGCGAGGTAGGAGATCATCCGCACGGCGACAGGCTAGGGGTCACGGTGTTCCGCAGCAGTACGGCGACTGGTTCCGCCGAAAGCGATTGTCGGGCGGAGCGACGCCCGCTACTCGAGCATCCTGCGTTGGAACATCACGATCGCGAGGAGCACAGCGCCAACGGTGTAGCCGCCGATCCAATACAGGTCGGGTGCGATGTCACCGAAGCCGGAGCCGTCGGCCATCACCGCGCGGGTGGCGTCGAGTGCGTGCTTGAAGGGAAGCATGTCGCCCACGGTGAGGAAGACACCCCCGATCTGCTCGAGATCGAACCACGCCCCTCCAAAGATCGTCAGCATCAGCACGACGGCGTACGCACCTGACGTCTGAGCGACGGTGAGGGCCGCACCGAGGATCATTCCCAACGCGACGTAGAAGACCGCCATCAAGAAGAAGACAACGCCCACGAGGGCGAGTGACCCCTCGACTTCCAGCCCAAGGAGTGCCCCCACCACGAGGAGGACAGCCGCTTGCACGAGCGCAACGAGCAAGTAGGGCATCGAGTAGCCCGACACGAAGTCGCTCGATCGCAGCGGCGTCGTGAGGAACCGAGCCAACAGTGACGTCTCCCGATCGCGCGACAGGATCATCGCCGAGCTGAACATCATCATCACGAACCCGAACAACACGATGCCCGGCGTGAGCAGCGTGGGGGTGAGAAACGGTACGTCGTCGCCCCCGAGCGCTTGCAGCGTCAGCAGCAAGAGGAGCGGGAGGGCCAGGGCGATCCCTAGCGACAACGGATCGCGACGCACCTCTTTGAGGTTGCGCTTGGCAAGTTCGATCGATCTCATTCCCGGAGCTCCTTCCCGGTCAGTTCGAGGAACACGTCGTCGAGCGACACGTGTTTCTTGGCCGTCGAGTGGATCTCGACTCCAAACGGCCTCAGGCAGTCCCCGATCTCGTAGATGCTCAGATGCTCCGCCTCGATCTCCACTCCACCTTCGATTCGTCGCGCCGATGGATACACCTGTTGGAGCGCCATGAACGCCTCGGGAGTGACGTTGGATGCCTCGACCACCATGACGGGAATGCCGGTCATATTGCCCTTCAGCTCGTCGGGGGTCCCGAGCGCGACCAACTGCCCGCCGTCGACCACTGCGATGCGATCCGCAAGCGCGTCTGCCTCCTCGAGATAGTGCGTGGTGAGCACGATCGTGATGTCGCCTTTGAGACCAGAGATGTACTCCCACATAGCCCGCCGCGATTGTGGGTCCAATCCGATCGTGGGCTCATCCAGGAAGACGACCTGAGGGTCCGAGACCAATGCCATGGCGATGCTCAGTCGACGCTGCATGCCACCCGAGTACTGCTTCGCCTTGTCGCCCGCCCGATGGGCAAGGCCAGTGACTTCCAGCAACTCCTCAGCCCTCCGGCGCGCACGTTGCCTGTCAATCCCGTGCAGTCCGGCCATCATCTCCAGGTTCTCCCAGGCGTTCAGATTCGGAGCAACAGCGGTCTCCTGCGGTGACACGCCGATCACCTGTTTGACGGCGAGCGGAGCAGTCGCAATGTCGTGTCCGAGAATCGACGCCGTGCCACCCGATGGTCGGAGCAGACAGCACAACATCTTGATCGTCGTCGTCTTGCCGGCCCCATTCGGGCCGAGCAACGACAGCAGCTCCCCAGTGGGAACGGTCAGGTCAAGTCCGGCGACCGCCACATGGTCGCCAAACGTCTTCGCCAACCCGGTCATCCGGATCGCCAGAGACTCATCATGCAGAGCGCTCATCGGTCTCCCTCGTTCCACTTCCTCCTTACCCACCCTGATCGCTGCCGACCAGAGGCCAACGCCCCTCACGAGTGGATTGTCGGACATTTGTACGTTTCTCGATTTGTCTTGGTACGTTTGTTCGACTACAATCATTCCTATGTTCTCCGCCGTGGTCGATGAGTTGGTCGGCCTCACCGACGATGAACTCACGGCCCGGATCGAGGCAAACGAACTCGAACGGCGGCGCCTCGATGCCGAGATGTCCGCGGCACTCGCCGTCGCCAAAGGCCGCAGCTTGCACGGGGTGAGTGGGCATCGATCAATGGCCGCGTTCTGCCGGGCGAAGCTCAACTGGTCGACGTCGGAGGCAAGTCGCCGCCTTGGCCTCGCCAAGGCCGTCAACGAAGTTCCCGGTCTGGGCGACGCGTGGGTCGATGGCCGATTCGGTCTTCCCCAGGCCGTCAAGATGTCGATGACCAACGCCAACTCCCGCGTTTCAGAGCATCTCCCCACGTTCGCTCCCCAGCTGTTGGCACACGCCGAGCAGATGCCCTACACCGACTTCGCAACGGTCGTCGACCATTTCGTGGCTGGCGCGGACCCAGACGGCACGCATGACGACCGCGACGCCGCCATCGAGGGGCGCAAGGCACGTGTCGTTGGTGTTGGCGACACGCTCGACATCCGAGCGTCCGGTGGCGACGGGCTGACCACCGCTGAGATGATCGAGATCCACAAGCGATTTGCCGACATCGAATACCGCAAGGATGTCGAGGAGCGGCGGCTTGAGCATGGCGACCTCGCTGACGGATTCGCACTCCCCCGCACCGACGCCCAACGTCGCTTCGACGCACTCGTCGCGATCTTCCGACAGGCAGCGAGCGCCGCCGATGCCGGCCTGGTCGCTACGGCTGCCGTGCCGTTGGTCAACATCGCAATCGACGCTGCAACGTGGGGCCGCCTCCTCGCTGCCGCCGGCCTGGCAACGGCAACCGATCTCGACGACAATGCGATCGATCCATTCACCGGGCTTCCGGTCACCGACCTCGACGACCTGCTCAGTGACCTCGTTGATCCCGCGACTCGGATGTGCGAAACAACCAATGGTGTCGCTGTGCACCCTCACGATGTTCTGCGAGCGGCCCTGTCGGGGCATGTCCGACGAGTTGTCGTCGACTCGGATCGGGTCGTCATCGACATGGGCCGCCGCCAACGACTATTCACCGGGAGCGCTCGCAGCGCTGCCAAGTTGTTGATCAAACGCTGCGAACACATCGGGTGCGAGCTACCCGCCGACTTCTGCGACGTTGATCACGTTGATGAATGGGATCGCAACGGTGGCACCACCGATCAGCGCAACGCTGCCATCCTGTGTCGATTCCACAACAACGACAAGCATCGGTCCCGATGGCGCACCAAACGCGCTCGCAACGGATGCAGCTACACCGTCAGTTCTGACGGCACCGTGCTGATGCCCGTTGGTGCCCGGTCGCCCGAATTCGACCACCCTGACGACCTCCTCCAAGCCGGATAGCAACATCGCGTTTGCCGCACTCTCCGGGAGTCAGCGGTTGCGACTGGGCGGGCCTGGTGCTGACGGCAACCGTCTTGGCAGCAATCGGTCGCGCGCGGTGCGGCCAACGGCTCTACCGTGCACGGCGATGTCCGCCGATCCACAACCTGTCGAGAGTGCCGCCGACACCGCTGGTCGCCGATACCGCCTCGACCGGACCGCGCTCTCCGACTCGCTTCCGCTGGTCATCCCCGCCATCCCCTTCGGGTTCGTCCTCGGCCTGGCGATCACCGAGTCGGCGATGCCGTTGTGGGCAGCTTGGCTGACTTCCCCGCTGATCTTTGCTGGCGCGGCGCAGTTGACGATGGTGACCATCGCCGGCAGCGCATCGTTGTGGGCGATCATCTCCGCTGTGCTGGTCATCAACAGCCGCCACGTGATGTACAGCGCGGCACTCGCTCCTCCGTTCCGCCATCAGCCTCGATGGCTGCGCTGGCTCGCGCCGCTCGTGATGGTCGACCAGGTGTTCGCGCTCGCCGTGCTCCGCAACGACGAACCTCCCGCGTCGTTCCGTCGTTACTACATCACCATCGGTCTCGTGTTCTTCACCGTCTGGAACCTCGTCGTCCCGCTCGGCATGGTCGTTGGGCCGATCATTCCCGACTCGTGGCAGCTCGACTTCGCCCCTGTCGTGATGTTCGCCGGCCTCACCCTGTTCGCGATCAAGCGCGTGCCAGCTGGTGTCGCGGCACTAGTCGGCGGCCTGGTGTCCCTCGCTGCAGCGGGGTTGTCGGATCGGCTTGGGATCTTGCTCGGCGCTGTCGCCGGGGTGATCGCTGGCGCTATCGCCGACCAGTGGTTGGCCACCCCCACGCCCGACAACACCACAGAGCAGCCAGGAGCGCCCGCATGAGTCACGGTGCTGCCGCTCTCGTCCTCATCGTCTGTGCCGCTGGGACCTATCTCTTCCGAGGCGGCGTGATCCTGCTGTTCGCCGACCGCACCTTCCCACCGGTGATCGAGCGGGCCCTGCAGAACGTCGGTCCGGCCGTGCTCGCGGCGCTCACGGTCAACCTCGCTGTGAGCGGCGGAGGCGGGTCCGGCGTCGACATCGTTCCCGCCGAGATGGCGGCCTTGCTCATTGCGGGCGTCGTCGCCGTGTGGCGCAAGAACCTCCTGTGGACGCTCGCCGCCGGCATGGTCGCCCTCTGGATCCTCGCCGCCCTCTAGTCACAGCGGGGCCGGGTACAACTGTGACTCATTCACGTTTGCACCCGGTCCGGACGTGAGTGGATCAGACGAGGCGGAAGGTGACTCCGCAAATGTCGTGGGTTTCGCCGCAGCGTGAGCGATCGGTGGCAACGAGGTCGACGCCGTCGATGCCTTCGCCCCGCTCCCCTGCGTCGGCGAACGCGACGGCTCGGTTGATGT
The DNA here is from genome assembly GCA_029263275.1 of Ilumatobacter sp. Lineage (GTDB taxonomy): Bacteria > Actinomycetota > Acidimicrobiia > Acidimicrobiales > Ilumatobacteraceae > Ilumatobacter_A. The sequence goes on along the minus strand of JAJCXU010000662.1, from coordinate 3,034 downwards.
TCAACTCGGTCCAACGCGACGCCATTGCGGCGGTGTCGTTGGCGCCAACGGTGACGCCGGCGATTCCCGCGACCACGGAGTCGTCCCGGTGGGCGTGCCATTCGGGACCGGCCCAGGTCCAACTGCCGTTCGGCACCGGCTGATCGATCGACACCAGCGCTCCGCCCGTGTCGCGCGGATGGAGATGTCGCCCACGAATCGTCGAGTAGTCGCCTTCCCACACGATCCGAACGTCGTGCTCGGCGAGGTGCGCCATCCGGTCATCGAGGTCGTCGCACTCGTAGATGGCCATGTAACCACCGTCACCGTGACGCTTGTCCAGGAGACGGCCTGCGGTGGTGCCTTCCGTGGTCGGCGACACGACCTCGAGGAACTGATCGCCGATGACCATCAGCGCATTGTGCAAGCCGAACTGCGCAACGCCGGGGTCGTGATAACAGACCGACAGCCCAAACGTGTCGCACAGTTGGGTGACGACGGGGTCGAGGTCTTGTGCCACGAGGGCTACTTGGCGGAGTCGGAACATCAGAGTGTCTCCTTGTTGTCGGGTTGATGACCGTTCGCGAGGAACGCGATCATCGTCGGATACGCGGTGCGGTCTTGCAGGACGAAGAGATGGCCGCCATCGAACGTGGCGAGGCGGGCATTGGGGATCCCGTCGACCAATCGCTGGGAATTGACCATCGGTGCGGTCTGGTCGTACTTGCCAGCGCACACCAGCGTCGATTGGGTGATCGAGGCGAGATCTCCTTCGACGTCATGGCCGGCACGGGCCGCGAGCTGACGGTCCAATCCGGCCTGCGCGTCCGGCGGCGGTGTGGAACGAGCCTGCGCGACGATCACGTCGTAGAACCGGCCGAGGCCGGGGATTGGCTCGTCAGCGTCGGGATCCCACCGCTCGTCGTTCAATCGCATGCGTTTCTCGAACGCCGCCTCGGGATCGAGTTGCCCCAACTCGTGCAGCGGGTACGAGGGGTGCGTTCCACCCGGGGAGGTGCAGCTGAGTACCAGTCGGTCGATCAGGTGCGGATGTCGCACTGCCAGGTTGAGCGCGACCATGCCACCGAAGCTGGCGCCCACCACGTGACAACGCTCCCAACCGGCGTGTTCGATCAGTGCCGCAGCATCGTCGGCGTACTGCTCCATCGTGTACGGACCAACGGGTTGACCGGACTGTCCGAGCCCACGTTGGTCGTAGGACAGGACCCGGAACCGTTTGTTCAGCGGCAGGCGATCCGGGAACATGCGCCGCAGATCCGCTCCGCTTCCACTGATGTTGAGGACGTTGGCGCCATCTTCCACGCCATGGAACTCGTGATACAGGTCGACGCTCGGTCCGGAATCGTGCGTCACATGAGCCACGGCCATCTGCGCATCTTGGCCGACCGGCTCAGATTTGACCGAGCCCAAGATGGTGGCGGCGGCGCGGTACGTTCGCCCCATGCCTGCTTCCCCGGCCTCGAAGCACCCGCGTCTCGGCTTCTACACGCTCGCCGGTGCGCCCGAATCCCCTCGGGACCTCGTCGATGAAGTCCTCGAAGCCGAACGGCTCGGTTTGGGGACGGCGTTCATCTCCGAACGCTTCAACATCAAGGAAGCGGCGACCCTCTCGGGTGCCGCTGGCGCCGTGTCGAACGAAATCGGTATCGCCACCGCCGCCACCAACCACAACACGCGCCACCCCATGGTGACGGCCGCCTACGCCATGACGATGCATCGCCTGACCGAGGGGCTCTTCTCGCTCGGGCTGGGACGGGGCATCTCGCCGATGTTCGACGCCTATGGGCTGCCGCACATCAAGACCGCGCAGATCGAGGATTTCGTCGGCTTGATGCGTCGCATCTGGCGTGGTGAGATCGTCGTCGCGCACGACGGGCCGGTCGGAAAATATCCGCTGCTCACGATGGGGCCGGATTACGATGAGCATATTCCCATGACCTTCACGGCTTTCGGGCCGAACTCGCTGGCTCTGGGCGGGCGGGCCTTCGACGCGGTCGTGCTGCACACCTTCTTCACGGACGAGACGACGGCGCGCTGCGTGCAGAGCGTGAAGCGCGCAGCGGAGGAGGCGGGTCGCGATCCGTCCTCGGTTCGGGTCTGGTCCTGCTTTGCCACGATCGGCGATCACCTCCCGGAGGCCGTGCGACTGAAGAAAACGGTGGGTCGGATGGCCACGTATCTGCAGGCATACGGTGACCTGATGGTGAAGACGAACGATTGGGATCCCGAGGTCCTGCGCCGCTTCCGAGAGGATCCGCTCGTGGCGGGCTTTCGAGGCGCGCTCGACACGACCGGCACGACCGAAGAACTCGAGCACGTGGCGAGCTTGATTCCCGACGCCTGGTTGGCGCCCGCGGCGACGGGCAGTGCGGAAGCGTGTGCCGCCAAGGTTCAGGGTCAATTCGACCTGGGCTGTGACGGAGTCATCCTGCACGGCGCCAGTCCCCGAGAACTCGAGCCGGTGATCGCGGCCTATCGCAAGGTTCGACCGGCCGGCCGCTTCGACGGGCTGGCCGCCAACCCGGGAGGCGCCTAGCTCATGCCGACGATTCCGGGCCCGAAGGAGATCACGCCGCAGCTCTTCACCGATTGTCTGCGCGAGGCCGGCCATGGGCAGGTCCGCGTCCGTGGCTTCGAGAGTCAGCGGATCGGGACGGGCCAGATCGGTCAATGCATCCGCTACACACTCGAATTCGAGGGCGACCCGGATGGCGCGCCGTCCACGCTCGTCGGAAAATTTCCCTCCGATGATCCGACGAGTCGGCAGACCGGGGTCATGCTGCGGAACTACCTGAAGGAGGTCTCCTTCTATCAGCAACTCCAGGCGCGCCTCGGCATTCGGACGCCGCGCTGCTACTACGCGGCGATCGAGGGCGAAGGGCCAGAGCACCTCGTGCTGCTCGAAGATCTGGCGCCCGCGATTCAGGGCAACCAGCTCGCGGGCTGCTCGGCCGAGGTGGCCCAGGCGGCCATCCAGGAGCTCGTCGGGCTGCACGCGCCGACCTGGTGCGACGCGGCGCTCCGGGAGCTCGAG
>JAJCXU010000661.1 GCA_029263275.1 Ilumatobacter sp. | reverse complement strand
GGTCGCCACAACCAACGCCGGCCGGCTCGAGGCGCGTCGTGTTGTTGACGAGCATGATGTCGGCTGGGTCGGTCGTGACGTATCGGATGGACGGCACTGTGGCATCGGCGGTGATGAGTGTGTTGTTGCTGACGATGTTGTAGCCGCCGATACCGGCTCCGCCCAGGGTTACCGCGACGGCTGCGCCGATCGCGGCCCATCTGGTTCGAATTGTGGCGACCGGTGTCGAGGGGGTGCGAGTTGACGATCGGTGTGCGTTGAACATGGGTCCATCGTGAAGCAGCGTCGGCATGACCAACATGGTGGAGGGCCACGAGTTGATGGTGGTGCAGGCACTACCTCGGAGCCGTGTGCGATGACCAGTTCGTCGTGCACTTTGCCTCGGCGTCCCTCGATGTGATCATCTGCAGTGATGGACGACGGACGCGCCTACGGACGATCACCGGGTACTGCAGACCCCGAACTCTTCGAGACGGGAGCGGGGACCCCATCGGGTGAGCTGCTGCGCCGCTACTGGCAGCCGGTGGCGATGTCGAGCGAGGCAACCGAGATCCCGCGCGACGTGCGGCTGCTCGGCGAAGACCTCGTCCTCTACCGCTCGCTCGACGGAACGCCGGGCTTGCTCGAGCCGCGTTGCTGTCATCGCGGCACCAGCCTCTTCTACGGGCGGGTCGAGCAGGACTGCATTCGCTGCCCGTATCACGGCTGGGCATTCAGTGCTGATGGCACGTGCATCGACCAGCCGTGCGAGCCCGACCGTGGCCGCAACAAGGCGTCGTATCGCCAGCCGTGGTATCCGGTCCGTGAACTCGGGGGGATGATCTTCACGTACATGGGTCCGCCCGAGAAGCAGCCCGACTTCCCGCGCTACGACATCTTCGAAGATGTCGGCGACGACGAGGAGCTCCACGTCGTCGACCACTTTGCATTCGGCGGGCCGAACGTGGCGCCGTGCAACTGGTTCCAGACGCACGAGAACGTGATGGATCCGTATCACGTGTTCATTCTGCACAACACGATCAGCGGGCCGCAGTTCGACCCGCGTCTCGAGATCTGGCCGCGTATCGATTGGCAGCGTCACGAGTGGGGTGTGACCGCCACGCAGGATCGCGAGCTGCCGGATGGCACCACGTTGCACCGCATCACCGAGACGCGGGTACCGAACATCCGAGTCGTCGCCACGCCGACGCTTGCCTATCTCGGCAAGACGAACAACATGTCGTGGGCACAGCCGATCGACGACACCCACACCCGTGTGTTCTGCATCCTCCGGATCCCGAAGGGTTCGCCGCCGCAAGGTCTCGGTGTGTACGGGCCCGACGCCAAGGGCTGGTTCGAACTCACCGACGAGCAACACCAGACCTACCCGGGCGACTACGAGACTCAAGTTGGTCAGGGGCCGATCACTCTGCACTCCGAAGAGCGACTGTCGTCGAGCGATCGGGGTGTGTCGATGGTGCGCCGTCAGTACAAGGAGCAGGTCCGCATCGTGGCCGAGGGCGGCGACCCGATTGGCCTGACGTTCGATGACCAGACTCCGATTGAGTTGGTGGCCGGCAACTACATCATCGACGAGGACACCGACCTCTCGACGGTGCCGATTGCCGAGACGCTCAGCGCATCTTCGTAGCAGTTCGTCGGAGGTCAGCTCTGCGGATCTTCTGTATTGCGTTGGTGGCACGACCCTGACGATTCGGTCGCGAAGTTACCGCTTGGTAGACAACCCGGTTACCGGCGGGTAACTTGTGGACATGACTGATTTCTCCATGAAGTTGAACGAGGACCAGCTGACACTCCAGAAGTGGGTGCACGACTTCGCCGAGAACGTGGTGCGACCGGCTGGTGAGGAGTGGGACGAGAAGGAAGAGTTCCCGTATCCCATCGTCGAGCAGGCCAAGGAGATCGGCCTCTACAGCTGGGAATTCATGGCCGAGGCCATGATGAACGACCCGACCGGCCTCTCGATGCCCGTCGCGATCGAGGAGCTGTTCTGGGGCGACGCCGGTATCGGCATGGCCATCATGGGCTCCGGTCTCGCTGCCGCAGGCATCGCCTCGTCGGCTACGCCTGAGCAGCTGATGGAGTGGGTGCCGCAGTGTTACGAGGACGAGAAGGGCAAGCTCGCCCTCGGTGCGTTCTGTGCTTCCGAGCCCGACGCCGGCTCTGACGTCGGCGGCTACCGCACGTCGGCCAAGTACGACGAGGCGACCGACGAGTGGGTACTCAACGGCACCAAGGCGTGGATCACCAACGGTGGCATCTCGAACATTCACGTCGTTGTTGCAGTCGTTGACCCGGAACTGAAGTCGAAGGGGCATGCCTCATTCGTCGTGCCGCCCGGAACGAAGGGCCTGTCGCAGGGCCAGAAGTACAAGAAGCACGGCATCCGTGCCTCGCACACCGCTGAAGTCGTCCTCGACGACGTGCGTGTGCCGGGACGTTGCTTGCTTGGCGGCAAGGAGAAGCTCGACGAGCGTCTCGCCCGTGTCCGCCGTGGTGAGCGGGGCAATGCCCAGGCTGCGATGCAGACGTTCGAGGCCACTCGGCCCGCCGTTGGCGCTCAGGCGCTTGGTGTGGCACGTGCCGCCTACGAGTACTCACTCGAGTACGCCAAGGAGCGCAAAGCGTTCGGTCGTGCGATCATCCAGAACCAGTCGATCGCGTTCATGCTGGCCGACATGGCGACCGAGATCGAGGCGTCCCGCCTGCTGATCTACCGCGCTGCTTGGCTCGGCAAGAACAAGGGCTTCGTCAATGCCGAAGGCTCGATGGCCAAGCTGAAGGCCGCACGCACCGCCACCTGGGTCACCGAGCGTGCCATCCAGATTCTGGGCGGCTACGGCTACACCCGTGAGTACCCGGTCGAGCGCTGGCACCGTGACGCGAAGATCCACGACATCTTCGAAGGCACCGAGCAGATCCAACAGCTGGTCATCTCTCGGGCGATATCAGGCCTGCGTATCGAGTGACCTGACCCGATCCCCGCCGAAGGCATGAGGAAGTTGCGCACTATGAGCGCAAGCACCTCATGCCTTCGCCGCGTTTGGGCTCAGTGCCCGGCTCGGATCTCCGTGCCGTCGTGTGAGATCTCGAATCGGTCGAGATCGTTGGGGAGGTGGAGCCCGCCCTCGAAGTGTTGCTGAGCCTCGGTGCGTACATCGTCGATCGTCAGGCCATCCCCTTGATCTGCGTAGCGCGGGCTGAAGTGGGTGAGGATCAGATTTCGGACGCCGTGCAGCTGAGCGGCGCTTGCTACTCGTGCGGCGGTGCTGTGGCCGCGGTCGTCTTCGAGTGTTGCGAGAACTGGTTCGGTGTAGGTCGCTTCATGCACGGCAACGTCGGCGCCTCCCGTCCGTTCGAAGAGCGCAGCGGGTGCTGCGTTGTCACCAGCGATCACGATCCGGCGGCCTGGGCGTGCCGGTCCGGTGACATCGCCAGGCTCGACGGTGCGCCCGTCGTTCAACTCGACAGATTCACCGTGTTGGAGCTGGCCGAACATCGGTCCCTCCGGGACGCCGGCAGCGCGTGCAGCGTCGACGTCGAATTCGCCCCGCCGATCTTGTTCGCGCATCGACCAGGCGAGGCTCGTCACGCTGTGAGTGAGTGGTATCGCGTCGACGGTCATTGCGTCGTCGTCGATGACGCGACCACCGTCCGGGTCGACTTCGCGGATCTCCATTGGATGGGTCAGGTGTGTGGTCGACGCTTCGAGGACAGTGTCGACCATTGTCTGCAGGCCCTGGGGTCCGAAGATCGTCAGGGGAGTGGTCGAGCCGTCCATTGATCGTGATCCGAGGAGGCCGAACAGCCCGAAGCAGTGATCGCCGTGAAGGTGGCTGATGAAGATGCGGCGAAGTTTCGAGAGTGAAAGCGAGGTCTGGAACAGTTGGTGTTGCGTTGCTTCGCCGCAGTCGAACAGGTCCCAGTGTCCGTCGATCCGCAGTGCAACTCCGGCCACGTTCCGATGCCTGGTGGGTGCACCAGCCGACGTGCCCAGAAAGGTCAACTCCATCAAGTCTGCTTAGCACGGCCCTGTTGTTGTCGAAGATGTCGTTTGACCCATCTACTTCAGCGGGCCGACAACCCGTCGCGGCAGGGACGACCTGCCCGGTGAGAGCATTTCGGCGTCGGCCTTGAGGAAAGCGTTGCGTTCGCGTGGGTTTCATTCTGTTTGCCGAGGTTGTTCTCGTCGTCGGTCCGACGGCGCTCACTGGTCGGCCGCTCGGGGCAGTCGTGCCTCGGACCATCGTGATCGAGAGGTTCCAAGAAGTGAGTGGTACTTGAATTGCTGTGTTTGAGCGGCCCGTGACCATCGGCCCTATCGGAGCGAGCCGTGAGGAGATGAACTGGCTGTATGGAGTTCGCATGCGGGCGGGGCCCTCTGCACGATGTCGGTTCGGAATCGGTTCGAACCGGCCGCGCCTCATGACGAATCGGACGACCTGCCCCAGCAAGGGTCAGCGATGAACAGGCCCGCTTTCTGCACGGGCTGTGGCACGCCGCTCATCCCGGCCGACCGCTTCTGCCGGACATGCGGCAAGAGCTTTGATGCCGTGCCGGAGCTGGTGCGCGAGCCAGAGCCGGAACCCGACCGTGAGCCCGTGCCGGAACCAGTCCCGGAGCCGGAACCAGCCGCGGAGCCCGAGCCCGAGCCCGAGCCGGAAACCGACATCGAAACGGAGCCCGAGCCAGTCCCGGAACCCGCGCCGGAACCTGAACCCGAGCCCGAGCCCGAACCAGTCGCCGAACCGGAACCGGAACCGGTCGCAACGATCCCAGCAGCGGCCGCGACGACAGTCCCGGAGATCTCCCTATCGGGCGACTGGGCTGCGACGCATCGCGTCCCGTCGAGCGGTCTCACGTTGTGGGCCGAACCGGATCCCGAGTCCACGCCAAGCGGAAGGCTGGCACCCGGCGTCGAGCTGGAAGTCGTCCGCGTCTGGGGCGCCTGGGCCAAGATTAGGCTCGCGAATGGGTGGGTCGCTTGGATCGACAATCGGAAGCTGGGAGGGCCGCCAGCATGACCGATCACGCACCGATACCAGAAGGACAACCGGAGTCGTCGACCACGCCCGAGCCCACGACCAACTCACCCGAGTCGGCGGAGCCGGCGAAGAATCTCAACGACTTCTTCGCGATGTTGGAGCGCGACGGGTCGGGAGCGTTGTCACTGCTTGTCGTCCTCGGCGTCGGCGTGCTGCTCTCCTACATCTTGTGGGTGCCGTTCGCCTGGCCGACCGAGATCGTCAACGACATCGTCGGCGACAAGAACTGCGCAGCCAAACAGCCGGGCACGAGCGAGATGCGAACGTGCGCTGCGACGGTCGCTGCGTGGAAGATGGTCGGGCCACTCGGCATCGGTGTGGCGGTGTTCGTGCTGCGCAAGCAGCTGGCCAAGTGGATCGCCAAGCTCTCCACATCGCTGCATCCAGGCGCACGTCCACTCGTCGGGCCGCTGCTGGCCACCCTGCTTTTCCTACTGGTGTGGGCAGGAAGTCACGCATCAACCGGTGGTCAATCCGGCATCCTCCCGCAGAAGGCGTTCCCCGCGATCGTCGGGGTGTACACGTACGCCGTTGTGCGTTACGGCCCCGCGCTCCAACTCAAGATGCCGGGGTTCTTCGAGAAGCGTGAGGGCATTCCAACGATTGGGCGGATCTTGATCACGGTCGCCATCCCGACCGGCGTGTCCTTGTTGATCACCAACCAGGATCGCGTCTCCGACACCGCTCAGAAGGAGCAGTTCGTCGTCCTGATCGGGCTCGCACTTGCGTATCTGATGCTCTCGCCAAGAGGCGGCGACATCGCCGGCGCAGTTGGGGAACGCCTCTCGATGACGCCATCACCACAAACCCCAGCATCACCGGCGGCTCCGCAACCGGCACCGAGAGAACCGGGAGCATCAACATGACCGACACGACAACAACTCAGGGCGAAGACGTGGGCGCCGGACCATCCACTCGGGTCATCGTGCTGGGTGTGGTCCTCGGTGGGCTGTCCGGAGCGGCCATCCTGTCCGAGACGTTCGGGCCGGTCCCGATGCGCGTCACCGTTCCGTTGATCGTGCTGCCCGGCGCACTGCTGCTCATGGGCATGGTCTTCGCCAGCCGTCACCGGTTTCGTGAACTCGACCGATTTGCCGACCGTGCCCTCAGTGGCGCGCTGTGGGGCCTTGTTGCAACGCTGGCGTACGACGCGATTCGTCCGCCGCTGATGTGGATCTTCCGCTACCACTTCAACCCGTATCGAGCGATGCCCATCTTTGGTGAGTTGATCACCGACCAGCCGCGCACGACGGCTGTCGCGATAGGTGTGGGCTGGGCCTACCACTTCTGGAACGGGCTCGGCTTCGGCGTGATGTTCGCCTTGATGCGGCCACGCGGCGGAGCGATCGCCGGATTGATCTGGGCGATGGGGCTGCAGGCGTTCATGATGTGGTCGTATCCGACGCTGATGCAGCTGCGGCTCGACAATCCCGGCTTCTTGATGTCAGGCCTCGTCGGACACGCGATATGGGGCCTCGTGCTCGGCGAATCCCTCCGACGGTGGGGTCGTGAGTAGGTTCCGCCGCGTCCTCCTCGGTGCGCTTGGAGGCGTCGTGATTGCCCTCGTGCGCGCGACCGCGGTGTTCGCTGACAACTGCTCGAACGAACTCGACTGTCAGCAGACCCAGACGTACAACGCGACAACGACCGTGATCGGTACCGCGATCGGTGTCGCTGTCGCTGCGATCAGCATCGTCGTCTCGCAATCCGCGAGCACCGCAGCCGCAGCATCGGGTGCAGCCGCGGCAGCCGCCACGGGCGGAGACATCGGTGGGGCGGCGGCGAGCAGCGGAGGTCCCGACCCCGACTCGACACCTCCAGACGCTGATGCGCCGCCCATGGACGAACTCGTCACGCTCGATGGTCAAGAGGCGATTGATGTCCTGGTGGAATCGGGCCAGATCGAGCCGGTGCAGAACCCGGACGGTTCCACGTCGTATGTCCCGACCTCGGCCGGCCTTCCCGAGGGTGGGCCGATCCAAGGTGTGATCTGGGGGAACAATCCCGACGGCACGATCGATGGCCCACTGGTCCTGGTCCAACCCACCGAACCGCCAGCCGTACCTCCAGTGGAGCCGCCGGTTGAGCCGCCCGTAGATCCGCCCGTGGACCCGCCGGTTGAGCCTCCCGTGGACCCGCCGGTTGAGCCGCCGGTTGATCCGCCGGTTGATCCGCCCGTGGACCCGCCGGTTGATCCTCCTGTCGACCCGCCAGTAGACCCGCCGGTCGATCCTCCTGTCGATCCGCCCGTGGACCCGCCGGTCGAGCCGCCTGTGGAACCCCCAGTGGAACCTCCGGTCGATCCGCCTGTGGAACCTCCGGTCGAACCCCCAGTGGAACCTCCGGTCGAACCCCCAGTGGGGCCCCCGGCTGAACCGCCAGCCGAACCGCCAGCCGAGCCGCCAGCCGAGCCGCCGACGGATCCGCCCGTCGATCCACCCGTTGTCCCGCCAGCGATGACTGACACGCCAACATTCGACGGCATGGAGTCGGTGCTCAACGGCAGCAAACTCGGAGCGGACGCACAGAAGTACATCGACGACAACAACATCACGGTGGTGCTCACGTCAGGTGGCGGGTCCTCTTGGAACGCCGGGCCTCCTCCCGAGATCTACATCGATGCGAAGGACAACCACGACGCTGCGCAGATCCTCGTCCACGAGGTCAACCATGCCGAGAACAACGCGGACAGTAACGCTGCATGGGCCAGTGGGAGTAAGACCACATACGTTGACACGATGATCGAGCAGGAGACGCAGGGCACCGTCGAATCGATCCTGTCGAACGATCAACTGCGGGCGGGCGGCAAGACACCGCCGGACACATTCCCCCTCGAGAACGAATACCACGCCGCCGAAACTGAGGCGATCAACAAGCACAAGCTCGAGCACCCGGATGCCACGCCCGCCGAGTTGAAGAAGATCGGTGAGGACGCAGGCAAGGCCCGCGTGAAGAAGGGCTTCATCGACGGCGAAGTCACGGCGAGTACGAACGGGCAGACATACCCCGACTACTACGGCAAGAGCTACGACGCTGCATACAACCCACCACCACGGACAGGACGATGATGAGCAACCTCGAGCAACTCACCGGTGATGCGCTCGACGCGTTCGCGCGTCGCGTCGCTACGGCATCGCCGCAGCACGCAGGCCTGATCACCGAACACGGCGTCACCGCATCCCCGCTGCCCACGCCGGGCTTCCTCGACCAGGCCGCTGCCTTCCACGTCACGATTCCCATCCGTCACCGCCCGCTCGATTTCGTGGTGGCCGACCTCGGTGACGAGGCGCTCGTGCTCGGATCACCCGATC
>JAJCXU010000660.1 GCA_029263275.1 Ilumatobacter sp. | reverse complement strand
CAACGCACCTGACTCGGGCAACGCCGAACTCCTCTCCCTCGGCGGCACCGAGGAGCAGAAGACGAAGTGGATGCAGCCACTCCTCGATCAGGAGATTCGGTCGTGCTTCTCGATGACCGAGCCAGGCGCGGGTGCTGATCCGACGCTGCTGACCACGCACGCCGTGCGCGACGGCGACGAGTGGATCATCAACGGCCACAAGTGGTTCTCGTCGAATGCATCCGTCGCCGACATCTTGATCGTGATGGTCAAGACCAATCTCGACGAGGACGCGTCGCCCTACTCGGCGTTCTCGATGATCGTCGTCCCGACCGACACGCCGGGCGTGAACATCGTGCGCGACGTGCCGACGATGGGCGAGCCCGACCACAAGACGGGCGAGCCGGGCGGCCATGCCGAGATCCTCTACGAGGACGTGCACGTTCCCTTCGACAACGTCGTCGGCGGCGAAGCCGGCATCGGTCAAGGCTTCGCGTTGGCTCAGAAGCGCCTTGGCCCGGGCCGCATCCATCACGCGATGCGTTGGCTCGGTCAGTCGCAGCGAGCGTTCGACTTGCTGTGCGAGCGTGCGCTCACGCGGTACACGAAGGGTTCGATCCTCGCCGACAAGCAGATGATCCAGGACTGGATCGCACAGTCATACGCCGACCGCCAAGCCGCTCGGCTCCTCACGCTGCAGGCCGCATGGAAGATGGACAAGCTCCATGAAGCGGGCGGCACGTACAGCGACGCCCGACTCGAGATCGCGGTCATCAAATTCTGGGGCGCCAAGGTGCTGCACGACGTGATCGACCGCGCGATCCAGATCCACGGCTCGCTCGGCTACACCACCGACTTGCCCCTCGAAGCGATGTACCGAGCGGCGCGCGCTGCACGGATCTACGACGGTCCCGACGAAGTCCACAAGGTGACCGTGGCTCGTCAGCTCCTCAAGCAGTACCGACCGAGCGACCCCAGCATCGACCACATCCCAACCCGCCGCGCCGCGGCAATCGAGCGCTACGGCGACGTGTTGGAAGAGCTCGCGATCAACTCCTGAAGTCTCAGTGAACGCGTGTGGATCTTGCGCTGTATGTGCGCAACATCCACACGCGAAACCGTTGACAGCGGGCGGTGCGGGCAGACCTACGATCGGGCCATGCCAGAGACTCCGCTGCCCGGTGGCTGGCAGACCGAGGTCATCCGCGACGGCAACATCGTCCGACGAGCGTCGAAGCCTCAGAGCGCAACCGTCATCGCGCTACTGCAGCACCTCGCCGATGCCGGGTACGACGCAGCACCTCGACCTGTCGATGGCGGCTTCGGACCTGACGGTCGCGAACAGCTCTCCTACGTGGAGGGCGAGTCGCCGCAGCCAGCACCGTGGTCCGACGACGCCGCGCACGAAGTCGGCCGCTTGCTCCGCCAGCTCCACACCGTGACGGCATCATTCTCGGTTCCGGCCGACGCGATCTGGGCGCCCTGGTTTGCTCGTTCGATGTCAAGTGAGCGGTTGGTGATCGGACACGGTGACCTCGGGCCGTGGAACATCCTGGCAATCGACCGTCGCCCGACCGGCTTCATCGACTGGGACAACGCCGGCCCGGTCGACGCTGTCGTCGAGCTGGCGCAGGTGGCCTGGCTCAACGTGCAATTGCACGATGACGACGTTGGTGCGCTGAACGATCTCGCGCCGCCCGCAGCCCGTGCACGTCAGCTCGCCGTGCTCCTCGACGGGTACGGACTCGCCTCGCCCGATCGCGAGGGATTCGTCGACACGATGATCGAGTTCGCCCTGAGATCAGCCCGCCAAGAAGCCATCGACTTCCAGGTCGGCCCAGACGCCGCGAGCCCGGCTCCGGACGGCTTCCCACTCCTGTGGGCTGTCACCTGGCGCACGAGAGCAGCAGCCTGGATGCTCGACCACCGGTCAGCACTCCAGCACGCCATCACCTGAGCGAAGCCCACCCAAAAACCACAAACGGCCGGACCCGAGGGCCCGGCCATTCGTCGAAGTAACCACAAGACTGCAGCGCTCAGATCAACCCATCAAGAAGATCGATGGGCTGAGTGGTGATCAGATCGTCCGAGGTCAAGGAAGCGAAGGTCGAGTTGAGCTTGCTCAATGAGCGCCGCCGCTGACGCAGAGATCGGGCGATCTGGCACCAGTCAGCTCAGTCGAGGCGCTCGATGATGGTGGCGTTGGCCATGCCGCCGCCTTCGCACATCACCTGGAGGCCGTAACGGCCTCCGGTGCGCTCCAGCTCGTTGAGGAGCGTGGCCATCAGCTTGGTGCCGGATGCGCCGAGCGGGTGGCCGAGGGCGATGGCGCCGCCGTTGACGTTGACCTTGCTCATGTCGGCGCCGGTCTCCTTCTGCCATGCGAGGACGACCGATGCGAACGCCTCGTTGACTTCGAACAGGTCGATGTCGTCGATGCTGAGGCCGGTCTTCTCGAGGATCTTCTTCGTGGCCGGGATCGGGCCCTTGAGCATGGTGACCGGATCGGTGCCGGCGAGTGCGAAGGCGTGGAAGCGGGCGCGGGGCTTCATGCCGAGTTCTTCAGCCTTCTCCTTGCTCATGATGAGCACGGCGGATGCACCGTCGGAGATCTGCGAGGAGTTGCCGGCGGTGATCTTGCCGTCCTCCTTGAAGGCGGGCTTGAGCTTGGCGAGACCTTCGGCGGTCGAGCCGTCGCGGATGCCTTCGTCGTTCTTCACGGCGACTTGCTCACCGTCGAGGTCGATCGTGACGGGCACGATCTCATTCTCGAAGCGGCCTTCGTCACGTGCGACGGCGGCGCGCTGCTGGCTCTGTGCACCAAAGGCGTCGAGGTCTTCGCGGGTGATGCCGTACTCGTCAGCGATCATGTCAGCGCCGATGCCCTGCGGCGGGAGGCCCGTGTCGGCGTAGCGATCCTGCTGGTCCTGGCTGAACGGGAAGCCCATGCCCTGGACGATCGAGGCGCCCATCGGGGTGCGGGTCATCACTTCAACACCAGCGGCGACGACGACGTCGTAGGCACCGGCAATGACGCCCTGTGCTCCGAAGTGCATCGACTGCTGCGACGAACCGCACTGACGGTCGACGGTGGTCGACGGAACTTCTTCGGGCCACCCGGCGGACAGCACGGCGTTGCGACCGATGTTGAGCGACTGCTCACCGACCTGCATGACGCAGCCCATGATGACGTCGTCGACCATTGCCGGGTCGAGGCCGTTGCGCTCTTCGAGGGCCTTGAGCACGTGGGCTGCAAGGTCGACGGGGTGCTGATCCTTCAGTTGGCCATTGCGCTTGCCACCCGGTGTGCGGATGGCATCGACGATCACTGCTTCAGTCATAGGTGTTCTCATTTCTGTGTGGGAGATGGATCACACTTGGGGTCAGACCCCAAGTGTGATGTCAGGTGTTGATTGCGGATTGGAGATTGACCTGGAGCCGGGTGAGGACCCAGCTGAGGGCTTGACGTTCTTCGCGGCCGATGCCGTGACGGAGTTCAGCGCGAAGTACTTCGTCGACGCGGGCGATGTCGCTGGCGAGCGTGCGCCCCGCGTCGGTGACATCGATGCGCCAGACGCGGCGGTCGTCGGGATCAGGGTGGCGTTCGACGAGATCGCGCTTCTCGAGGCCGTCGACGACGGTGCCCATCGCGGCGCGGCCCGTGCCGAGCTGGTCGGCGAGCTGAGTCTGTGTGGTCGCACCGAACTCGGCGACGTAGGCAAGCAGGCTGGCTTGTGTGAGGTTGAGGTCGAGCGGCTTGAGCCGAGCGTCGAACGCTTCGCGAATCAGGCGCGCCGTTGACATCAGCGTCGATTCGACCCGCAACCATGGCGGTGCGTCGAGTTCGTTGTTGGTCAAGCTGCTCATGATGAGGCGGGGCGCCGGTCAGTCTGTGCCAGGCACAGACTGACCGCTCGTCTGGACACATACTGTACGACGTCATACAATCATGCGCAACACCCCGCCCCACCGAGAAGTGAACGAGACAACACGATGAGCGACCTGACCGAACAAGAAGCAGCCGACTTCCGCAAGAAGTGCGACGACTTCCTCGAGAACAACGCCTACAAGCAGGGCCAGGGCGTCCCGAGCTACGAGGACCAGAAGGCGTTCCTCGCTGCTGCAGCAGGCGCTGGCCTCGCCGGCGTCGCGTACGACAAGGCATACGGCGGCGGCGGTCTCACCCCCACGCACGACAAGATCTGGCGCGAAGCCCAGGGCAACTACACGATGATGAGCGGCGCATTCATCATCAGTCACGGCATGTGCGTGCCGATGGTCAGCGAGTACGGCAGCGAAGAGATCAAGAGGCAGTACCTGCCCGACGCCATCTCGGGCAAGACCCTCTGGTGCCAGATGTTCTCCGAGCCCGGCGCCGGTTCCGACGTCGCCTCGCTCCAATCCCGTGCAGTCAAAGACGGCGACGAGTGGATTCTCAACGGGCAAAAGGTGTGGACCACCACGGCACAGATCGCCGACTACGGCGTCGTGATCTGTCGCACCGATCCCGACCAGCCGAAGCACGCCGGTATCTCGATGTTCATCATGGACATGAAGGCACCCGGCGTCGAGATCCGTCCTATCCATCAGATCGACGGCGGCAACGAGTTCAACGAAGTGTTCATGACCGACGTGCGCGTGCCCGCCGATCACCTGCTCGGTGAGTACAACAATGGCTGGCGGATGGCCACCGCGATGCTGATGTACGAGCGTGTCGCAATCGGCACGGCCGGCTCAGGCAAGATCAACCAGCCGACCTACAAGCTGCTGCTCAAGGCTGCCCAGGAGAACGGCAAAGTCAACGACCCGGTCGTGCGCCAGCAGTTGATGACCATCTATTCGATGGAGACCACCAAGGCCCTCGTCGCGCAGCGCACCAAGGCCGAGCAGAAGTCCGGCAAGACCCCGGGACCTGGCGGTTCACTCGGCAAGCTGTTCGGCTCGAACATCGCCTGGTACATGCGTGAGTGCGCCCTCGAGATCGCCGGGCCGCAGACGGTGGCCTGGGAGCCCGACGCCGAGAACGGCGCCGAGCGGCAGCGCATCTTCCTCAACTCGTT
>JAJCXU010000659.1 GCA_029263275.1 Ilumatobacter sp. | reverse complement strand
TGAGGGCCGGCGTGCAGGTACCGGTCGCGCTGTTCGAGCTGTGCCTTGACCGACATGTGCAACGCGTTCGATGTGAGGTTGCGGTGCGTGAGCATTGCGCCCTTCGGCCGCCCGGTGGTTCCCCCGGTGTAGAAGATGGCGGCGAGGTCCTGCGCCGACGCAGACGGGAGCGGCACTGGCGCGGTGTCGATCAGCGTCTCGTAGGCGATCACGTCATCGGGCACCTCGCGTGCCGGGCCGGTGAGGATGATCGTGTCGAGCGAAGCGACCTGGTCGCGTAGCGCGCGGGCGACGTCGAGGAAGGTCTCGTCGACGAACAGAGCGCGAACATCGCAGTCGTCGCAGATGAAGCGGAGTTCATCGGGGGCCAGGCGGAAGTTCAGGTCGTTCATCACCATGCCCGCGCCCGGGATCGCGAACCACAACTCGAGGTGACGTGCCGAGTTCAGCATCAACACCCCGACGCGATCACCGGACTCGAGACCCATCGCCAACAGTCCCGCCGAGACGGCATCGCATCGAGACTTGACCTCGCGCCACGTTCGCCGCTCGCCGGTGCCGATGTCGATCGTGGCGACGCCGGCGCCGTTGGTGTCTGCGGCACGATCGAGCGCCCAGCCGATCGTCGGTTCCATCGCTACCGCCGTCTGATTTGTCGGATCGGTCATGACAGCGCCTTCACGTCGCCGAGAATGCTCGACAACACATCCGGATCCGCAGGTGCCGCCGTGTAGAAGTTGATGCGCTGAACCAGGTCGCCGTAGCGCTCGTCGAGCGCCGCTGCGACCTCACCCGGTGGAGCGACCACGGCGAAGCCATTGAGGATGTCGTCATCGATGAGATCGCCCATCTCCGCCCACTGACCCTGCTTCGACATCGAGTTGAGCTGCGGCTGCAGGTCCCCCCACCCATGATGATCGAGGACAGGCCGATACGCCGGTGTGGATCCGTAGAACGCGATCCGTTCGCGTGTCGCACGGATGCTGGCCTCCATTGCTTCGTCGCCGTCACCGGTCGCAATCAGCGCCGGCAGCGTCACCTCGACGGGATCCGTTCGCCCGCCGAGTTCGCGACCCTCGGCCAGCTTCGGCAGCGTCACGTCACGTACGAAGTCCGGTGTGGTGAAGGCGTGGGCGAAGAAGCCGTCGGCCACCTCCCCGGCGGTGCGGGTCATGAGCGGCCCGACCCCGGCCAAGAACACTTTCGGCGCGCCGTGTTCGCCGTGTTTCGGGCTGAACATCGGCGTCATGATGGTGTGGGTGTAGTGCTCGCCCCGGAAATCGAGCGCCTCGCCAGTGGCCCAGGTGTTCCAGATCGCCTGCACTGCGAGGATCATCTCGCGCATCCGTGCGGCCGGATCACTCCACGGCATCGAGTAGCGCTTGGTGATGTGCGGCTTGATCTGACTGCCGAGGCCCAGCACGAAGCGACCTCCGGCGAGCTGATTCAGATCCCATCCCATCTGGGCGAGCGTCATCGGGTTGCGTGCGAACGCCACGGCAATGGACGTGCCGAGCGTGATCCGCTCGGTCTCGACCGCAGCGAGCACGTGGGGCAGGAACGGATCATTGCCGGTCTCGGCCGTCCACACTGCGTCGTATCCGTCCACCTCGGCCTGGCGTGCGGCCCCGCCCGAGTTCGCAAGGCGGCTGGTGGTCATGAAGTAGTCGACCTTCACGTGATATCTCCTTTGAGTAGCGTTCGCTACTTTTTAGCAGAGATGAGTAGCGATCACTACTATTTCGTTGAGAGCGGCCGGGTCAGATGTCGGTGAAGTCGCCGCTTCGCCCTTTGCCGTCGTCGAAACGGCCAGCTCCCGACAACCCCTCGTGCTCGAGCGACGGCAGGCCGTTGGCCCATTCGAGACGCAGCGCGTCCCGGGTCTTCATGCCTCGCGTCTCGATGATCGAGCGTCGATCGGCGACGACGGCTTGCTGCGGGAATCGGGCGATCTCGTGGGCCATCGTCTCGGCTGCCTCACGGGCGGTTCCATCGCACACGACTCGCTCGCAGAGCCCGATTCGAGAGCATTCTTCGGCTGGAACCTGGCGGCCGGTCAAGGCGATCTCGAGCGCCTTTCCCTGCCCGACCAATCGAGGGAGCCGAACGCTGCCGCCATCCATCAACGGGATGCCCCACCGCCGGCAGTACACGCCGAAGTAGGCGGACTCTGCCATGACCCTGATGTCACACCAGAGCGCGAGTTCCATGCCCCCGGCAACGGCGGGCCCTTCCACGGCCGCAATGACAGGTTTGGAGAGCTCGAGTCGCGACGGACCGAGCGGCCCCCGGGGAGCGGGTGCTGCGCCGATCGGGATGTCGAGGTCGTCGACGATCTCTTGCCGAAATCGCTCAGATGTGAGCGAGGCGGCGTACTTCAGGTCCCAGCCAGCGCAGAACGCTCCACCAGCACCCCAGAGGACCGCAACCCGCGCTGTCGGGTCAGCGTCGAACTCGACGAACGCGTCGACGAGCGCCTGTGCGGAGGCGGGATCGACGGCATTGGTTGCCTCCGGCCGGTCGTGAATGACCGTCCACACGTGGTCGTTGATGTCGATGGTGATGGTCACTGTGGCCTCGTTCTGTGCTGTGTATCGGTGCCGATGGAATCAGAGATGTGGGTCGTGTCATCGACCAGGTGAGTCGACCGAAGCGGAGTCGTCGTCGGACGCCGCGACACCCCGTGCGTCCCGAGCATCGTTCAGGTCGAGTGATCGGCGAGCTCGCGAACGGCTTGCGCGAGATCGTGCCACTGCTCGCGGTGCATGATGTGACCCATCGAGGGATGGGCCCGGAGTTCCGCGCCAGGAATGCTCTCGGCGATACCCCGACCGTGGGCGGCGTCGAAGTAGGGGTCGTGGTCGCCGTGAACGACGAGCGTCGGTGCGGTGATGCTGCGTTGCGCCGACCAGAGTCCGGGAGTCGCCATGACGGCTTCGAGTTGACGGGTGACGCCTTCTGGGCGAAACGCCCGGTCGTACGCGTCGGCGACGCGCTCGCGGACCCACACCTCGGGAAACGGGAAGCCGTTGCCCCACAGCCATCTCCAATCCTCGACGATCGCCTCGATCGCCTCGGTCCGGGGTCGACGGGTCCGGCGAGCTTCGCTTCTCGCACGCACGGCGGGGTCGACTTGCGGCCCCGAATCGCCCGGACCGGCACCCGCCCCGCTCATCACGACCGTCAGGGTCTGGACGAGCTGAGGGTGCCCGATCGCGAGCCACCGGACGATGTATCCGCCCAACGACGCTCCGAGGACGTGGACGGGCCCGCGGTCGAGGTCGCAGATCACTGCGGCCACATCGTCGGCCATGTCGGTCAACGTGAACGGCGGGGTCGGGTCGACGAGCGAACGGGAACGGCCCGCCTCGCGGTTGTCGATGCGCACGACGTCGAATCCGGCGGA
Source organism: Ilumatobacter sp. (assembly GCA_029263275.1). Taxonomy (GTDB): domain Bacteria; phylum Actinomycetota; class Acidimicrobiia; order Acidimicrobiales; family Ilumatobacteraceae; genus Ilumatobacter_A. The sequence continues at coordinate 60 of JAJCXU010000659.1, read as the reverse complement.
GCCGAACACATCGCATTGCTCGTCGGGGTACGTGACCGCTCCGATCTGCTCACCCAGGCC
>JAJCXU010000658.1 GCA_029263275.1 Ilumatobacter sp. | reverse complement strand
TTCGGCCACCGCGGCCGTGTTCGTCGAGCACTCCGCATCGTCGCTTGAACCGCTGCCGCTGCGCGAGCAGCTCGCGTTCGGCACTGACGTGGTCACCGCCCAGCGCTACAAGGGCAAGACCAGCGAGCGGCTGACTCGCTTGATGCTCAACGTGGCGAGCGCCGCCGACCAGTCGAAGGCAATCGATGATCGCTCGGTGCTCGATCCGATGTGTGGGCGTGGCACGACCCTCAATTGGGCGTTGCTGTACGGCGCCCGGGCCACGGGGCTCGACGTCGACCGCCGCGCCCTCGACGAGTACGCCACATTCTTGGAGCAATGGGCCAAGGGCAATCGCTACCCGCACAAGATGCAGCGCTACAAGAAGCAGAACAGCGACGGCCGACACTTCGATTTCACAGTCGGCGCTGACCGTGCTGATCTCGCGACCAAGACGGCCCCGGACATTCGAACGTTCAACGCACCGGCAGACAGCGGTGCGGTCGCGGTAGGGCGCCACGCAATGATCGTCAGCGACCTCCCATACGGCATCCAACACCAGGCACGTTCCGACGGCGCCTGGACTCCGACTTCAGTCGCCGACCTCGTCGAGAGCGTCGCAGCTCAGTGGCCGTCGCAGATCAGGACGGGCGGCTCGGTGGCGCTCTCGTGGAACACGAAGACGCTGAGCGTCGACGACATGGCGCGGCTGCTGGGGCGAGCCGGATTCGACTCCATCGCCACTCGCGGCTTCGGACATCAGGTCGATCGCACGATCACCCGTGACGTGTTTCTCGCGATGAAGGCGGCCGCTTCGCCCACTGACGAATGAGTTTCGACGCCCAGGCGTAGTGGCTCGAGGTGGCCGACACCATGTAGGCGCCGACCGACGTTGATCGAGTCTGGCGACTCACACGTCGAGCTTGTCTGCGAGCGGCGGTCGTGCCAGGGGCCGAACGCCTCTCAAGCGATGCGGGGCGCGAACGCTCAGCTGACTGGTTCGCCGTCGTTGTCTTGGATGATCCAGTCGCCGTTGAGTTGGCGGCGGGCGGTGAAGTTGCCGCGTTCTTTGAGCAGGTTGTGTCCACGACACATCGGCCCGCCGTTCCGGGGCACCGTGTTGCCATGTGCCTTCCAACCCAGGGAATGATCGGCTTGGCACTCACGGACGGGCCGGTCGCAGCCGGGCCACAGACATCGGTCGCTCAGCAGCAGCACGGCCTCGCGTGACGCGCCGGTGAAGAGTCGCGAACGTCGGCCCATGTCGATCACGACACCGGTGGCGTCGCGTACGACTCGGCGGAGGTGGCCCCAGAGGGCAACCGCTGCCGCCTCGGAACAGTCGATGGGCGCACCATCTTGGGTGTGACAGATCATGTTGCCGTAGCGGGCAGCATCGAGGCGGCCACCAGACACGATGGCCTCGGCAGTTGTTTCGTCGATGACCACGTTCAACGTGGGGAGCGGCGCCCGACCGTCACCGGGTGCCAACGCTCCGGCAAGGAACACGGCGTGCGCGGCATCCGCTCGTCGTTGCGGCTCGCTGCGCCGCAGGTCGGTCATGGAGGCGTCGTGACCGACGCGGGAGCGGGCTTCGGCCCAATCGGCCTCCCACTCGGCCTGAATGAAATGGGCCAGGACCTCATTGAGTTCCGCGCCCTGCAAGGATCCGAATGTGGCCCGCAACACCCACGACCCGTCAGCCTGTTGGCGCATCTGTGCGTCACGGGCGTCGTGGTTCCGTTGGGCTTGTGTCTCCGCGCCGGTCTGGTCTGCAGACCGCTCAAAGTCTCGGGCGCGCCGTTCGAACTCGTCGAACGGCAAGACGATCGCGTCGGCGAGCAGTGACTCGACCGACTCGATCAACGCGATGTGGACCCGCGGGTTTGCAGCGACGCGTGCCATCAGGCGGGTCTGGGCAACGCCGACCTCACCGGTACGGGCCGCTTGCGCCCACGACGGCACCAACTCGAAGAGGCGCACCACTTGCATCCGTCCGTGTGCTTCGGGCCCGGTGAGTTGTCCGTGGTGCTTGATGTAGGCCTTGGTGGAGAAAAACCCACGGTCGCGGTCGTGTCCGCGCCGTTGCGCCTCGGCTGCAGCTTCGATGCCGAGCGCGTCGATACGTGCACCGAGTTCGTCGAGCGAGCGGATGTAGCGGGCGAACCACTCACCGTCGAGGAGGCCTGGTTCGGCAATCGCCAGGTCGTCGATCGCATCGTGGACGAACGCCAACTGCACGAACGGATCCACGAACCCCGGCCCCTGCAATCGATCGATCTCCTGTTCCAACATCGCCATACAAACGAACATACATCCGCATTGTCACAGAGTTGATCGAGCGGTCCGGACGGCGACTCGCTACTCGCTGTCGCGATACAGCCGCCACGCCACGGCGGTCCAGACTCCGATGACGGCGAGCCAAACGCCCACTCGACGGATGGCCGTTTCGGCGTCATTCGATGGATCAAGCGGGCTCGTCGAGCCCGGTGCGTACATGAACCATCCCTCGTTCGAGCGGCCGATCCACGCGCGGTCGGCCACGGCGCCCGCAACGAGACACACCGCGGCCAGGGCGATGGCCACGACATGTCGTTGGCTTCGATTCATCGACGGCCCTGGTTCTGGGGGTGCTGGCGCGCTGAGCGCTCGTTGCCGCGTTTGTAGTTGCCGGTGAGGCGCGCCACGTCGCCGTTCTTGCGCCGTTCCCACTCGAAGCCCTCAGGTCCCGCCATCGCAACCTACGGTTCGAGGACGACCCAGCCACGGCGCTGGAGTTCGGCGGCCAGGTGCTCGGTCGCTACGCTCTCGAGTGCGACGCTTGCTGCGGTGGGTTGAGGCATGGCTTTGGGAACACGCTTGGCCGGAACACGCTTCGCCGGGGAGCGCTCGACTGGCGGGGCGTGAGAGCCGGCTGGCGGGCCGTCGCCGTGGATTTCGGTTTGGAGCTGCTCGATGAACTCGTCGGCCTCGTCGCGGGTGAACTTGCCACCGGCCTGACGCTGGGTGAAGCCCATTGGGCCACGGGCATCGCGAAAGTCGCTGTGCCCTGCCGCTTCGAGCAGTTCGAGCAGCTCGCGGATCTGTTTCCCGGTTGCCGGTGGGCCAGCTGACTGTCCAAACGCCATACCGCACCCTGCCACATGGACGCGCAGTCGGGCCGTGGCGGTTCAGCTGAACTTGGTGGTCGGCTGCTCGAGTGCCAGACCGTCGACGGTGATGTCGACCTTCTCGTTGTAGAAGCACACCAGCCCCGCAATCGCCTCGGACTCGGGCAGGGGCGTTCGATAGCCCCATGCCAGGTCGGCGTAGGTGGTCCCGTTGACCGTGACGTCCCAATACCGCGCCCAGCCCTTGTACGGGCACGCCGTCTCGGCCGCGGTCGGTGTGAGGAGGTGCATCCGGACGTCGTTCTTCGGGAGGTAATAACGCGTCGGCAAGCCGGTTTCGAAGAGCAGGGTGGCACTCGACGAATCTGCGACCACGTGACCGTCGACGGCCACGACGACGTGCCGCGAGGACGGAAGTGCATCGACTCTGACCTCCGGGGATCGGGGGTGGACGAAGACTTCGACGTCTTCTTCGAACCACGCATCGAGGGCAGCGAAGTCGACGCGAACGAGGTCACGAAGCGCCTCGGTCGGCGCGTCGAGGTGGCGCCACGCCGCGTTCTCGAGCGTGCGCTCACCGATGACGAGGTCGAAATGTGTCGCGTCTCCGAGGCGATCGTGGCGATGTGTGCTGCCGTTCGCTCGGAGCTCACCGCCGATGTCGCCGACCGGAAAGAACCAGGCGGGGTAGTAGCGGTGCTCCCAAACGAACTGCGATCGCGCGCTGTCGACGATGGTCTGACCGCGGACCGTTCCTCGAATCCACTTCGGATTCGCCTCGATTCGAACCTGATCCTGCGCTGCCATGTCAGTCACAACAGCTGAGACGTCGGAGCGATTCCCGAACGCTGGATTCGGTTGCGAACCGCGGTGCGTGAAACGATGCACGGGTGATTGCGAAAGACAGTCCCTTCGCCAATGGCGCAGCGACCAGCATCGGGGGACTGCCGCATCGTGATGCCGCTGCAGCCGTTGCGTTCGCCATCGGTGAATTCGAGATCGCAACGATTCCGTCACTGCCGAACGTTGCTGACATCACCGCCTCTGCGCTGGCCGCCGAAGAACTCGACGATTCGTCGTTCGACGGCTTGCACGCGTTCCTCACGCTCGGCCGGCTGGTCCACCTCGACGGCGCCCCGATCACCTGGCACCTACCGGGACCGCTCTCCGTCGGCGTGTCGCTCTGCGACGCCGGCCTCGAGCCAGCAGAAGCATTTGCGCTGGCCGGCAAAGTGGTCCGTACCAAGCTCGTCGACATCTCAGCAGAAGTCAGCCGCGTCCTGCCGAACTCACCGCAGCTGGTCATGATCGACGAACCGGCCCTCGCTGACCTGATGGCGCAAGACTTTCCGATTCCGCCTGATCACGCCGTCGACGTGATGTCGAGCGCGATGGCTGCGCTTCCCATCGACGTGGTCGTCGGCATTCACTGCAATCTGCGATGCGACATCGCCACGATGCTTGCGTCAGGGCCTGCCGTCATCTCGGTCCCCGTGGCCGACGATCTGATCGACTGGGCCGGCTACATCGACCGATTCCTCGCCGACGGCGGCGTCATTGCCTGGGGTGTCGTGCCGACGGGCGGACCCGTCGGAGCCAGCCCGGAGCGTTACTGGCGTGCGTTGAGCGATGTCTGGTGCGAACTGGTCCGGCGCGGCTGTGACCCCGTTGCCCTGCGCCGCCAGAGCATGGTCACCCCGGGCGGAGGCCTGGAGGGACACGCAGTGTCAGTTGCGCGTCGTTTGGCACGGCTCACCGCAGATGTCGCCAAGCGCGTCCGCGATCAGGCCAACGCCACCCGCTTCGCCCTCGGCGCCTGATCAGCCATCTCACCAGATCACGCCGCTGGGCCGAATAGCCTCGACTCCGATGTCCTCTGGCGAACCATCATCTGTCAGCGCACGGGTAGCCGAGCTACGCGCACTGGTTGCGCATCACAACGAGCGATATCACACGCTCGACGATCCCGAGATCAGCGATGCCGACTACGACGACCTCGCACGCGAGCTCCGCGCTCTAGAAGCCGAGTACCCAGACCTGGTAACCGAAGCGTCGCCCACCGGCCAGGTCGGTGGAGCGATCAGCGCGACGTTCGATCCAGTCGTGCA
>JAJCXU010000657.1 GCA_029263275.1 Ilumatobacter sp. | reverse complement strand
CTCGCGTAACATGCGGGTGAGTTCGTGGAAGCGAACGTATTCCTGTCCGACGGGCGCCGCGAGGTGCGGGATGTAGATCGAGGTGAGGTGATCGGCCTCGATGGTCTGATCGAGTGTGGACCACGTCGTTTCGACAACCTGTTCGGCGTCGGTCCCGAGCGCATGGAGGATCACGACCTTGTCGTCGCCGTCAGCGCCTTCGGCCGCGAGCTTGATGTCGCTCAGCACCCAATTGGCGTGTGTGTGAGCCACGAGCAGTGGCCCGCGTTCGCCGGCAGCGGCAGTGGCGAAGTCGTGACCGTCGACGAGTCGGACGCCCGCCTCGACCGGGTCGATGCCGAGTCGAGCCCACGCGACATCCAGAAACGACATCGCTGGCAGGATGTCGAGGTCGATTCCTGCGTCGTTCGATGCACGCTCGCGCAAGTAGCGCACCGTGCGTTCGAGTACGAGCGGCGAGCCCGGCACGGCGTAGAGGATTTCGCCGTGCTCATGCGCTGCGCTGATCAGGCGATTGGTGATCTCGACGTAGACGTCGTCGAACGAGTCCGCGGTCTCGTAGAGATCGTCGTGGGCGGTCGCGTCCGGGACGAGGTGGGCCGACGGATGGACCGAGGTGCGCAGATGCCGGTGCGGGATGCGATCGATCGCAGCGCGTGTCTCGTCGGTGACGTGCTGTGTGCCACCCGGACCAAGGCCGACGACAACGATGCGCGCCGCGCTCTCGGAGGAAGGCATGGTCGATGTCGGCTCAGCCGAGCGGAATAACCGTGGCAGTGGCGCTGTCGTACGTGCCGATCTGCGGGTCGACGTAGACGTCGAGACCGAGGGCGGTGGCGCCCAACGCCCCGTTGACGATCGGAGTCTCGTTGGGGCCGAGTTCGTCGTACGGGATGAGCCGGCTGACCACGTAGAGATCCTCGTCCGGGGTGGCGCCGGGCAGGACGGCGGTGGAGTACGGGTCGTTCGCGTTGATCGTCGTGATCGAATCAACGAGTGGGTTGTCGACCCCGATTGCCAGTTCAGCGATGGCGAGGCACCCGATGCGGCCGTTCGACTGGGCGAGGGCTGGGTCGACGTTCGATGCCGCGAAGACGTCGGCGAAGCTGGTGCCGCCCTCGAGCTCGACGACCACTGCATCGGCGTCGGTCTGAGCGGATGTCGCGACCACCTCGAGACAGATGCTTCCGCTCTCGAACAATCCCTTGGCGTAGGCAGCCTCGGCAAGTGCTGGGTCCGCCGCCTCAGCGACACGCTCGGCAATCCAGACGCCGACTTGGCCGCGGGCGATGTCGGCAACAGCGAGCTGTTCGTCGGTTGCGCCGAGTTCTTCCAACTCAGCGACGAGATCGTCGCGGCTGTACTCGGCGTCGCCGACTCGCGCCGCCAAATCGTTGTCGGAGAACGTGGTGCAGCCAGCGGTGAGAGTGGCAGCAGCAATGGCGAGGAGGGCGATCGGAGAGCGGCGCTTCACCGTCCCGACGATACAAGTTACGCATGGGGTCAGACCCCTTTCGTAACTATTCGGTGTCAGCGGCCTCGGTCGGATCTGGCGCTTCGACGAGCTCTCGGAGGAACTTCACGAGGAAGGTTGCGGCGTCGGCCTTGGTGCCGTCGGGGTTGCGGCGGGGGATCGGCAGCACGAGTTGACCGAGATCCTCCTTGTATTTGGCACCCTTCGACAGACGCCGCAACCGCATCGTTTCGCTCATCTTCAGTTCGAGTGGGCTGAGCTTTGCGTCGGTCGGTGAGATCTGAATGTCGCGTAGACCGAGGCGGTGACACTCGGCGCGCAGGTAGCCGACCTGGAGGAGGGCTTCGGCTGGTTCGGGGAGTGGGCCGTAGCGGTCTTCCCATTCGGTGCGAATGTCGTCGACCTGCGCGTCGGTCTCGACGCCGGCGAGTCGACGGTACGCCTCGAGCCGGAGCTCTTCCTTCGTGACGTAGTCGGGTGGCAGGAACGAATCGGTGGGGACATCAAGCTTGATCTCGGCGGGTGCGTTCTTCGGCGGTTCACCCTTCATCTCGCTGACCGCCTCAGTGACCATCTGGCAGTAGAGGTCGTAGCCGACCGCCGCGATGTGGCCGGACTGTGACTCGCCGAGCAGGCTGCCGGCACCGCGGATTTCGAGGTCGCGCATCGCGATCTTGAAGCCGGACCCGAGCTCGGTTGATTCGCCGATGGTGCGAAGTCGCTCGTATGCCTCCTCGGTGAGCACCTTGTCTCGCGGGTGGAACAGGTAGGCGTATGCCCGCTGGCCCGAACGGCCCACGCGGCCGCGGAGTTGGTGCATCTGTCCGAGGCCGAGCAGGTCGGATCGCTCGACGACGAGCGTGTTGACCGAGGGCATGTCGATGCCTGACTCGATGATCGTCGTGCAGACGAGCACGTCGTATTGGCCGTCCCAGAAGTCTTGCACGACGGTTTCGAGTGTCGCTTCGTCCATCTGTCCGTGTGCGACAGCGATTCGAGCTTCAGGGACCAACTGGCGGAGGCGAGCGGCAGCGGTGTCGATTGATCTGACGCGGTTGTGGACCCAGAAGACCTGTCCTTCGCGCAGCAGTTCGCGACGGATGGCTTCGATCGCGACGCGCTCGTCGTATTCGCCGACGAAGGTGAGGATGGGCTGGCGTTCCGCCGGTGGCGTCTGGAGCAGCGACAGGTCGCGGATGCCGACGAGGCTCATCTCGAGGGTGCGGGGGATCGGTGTGGCGGTGAGAGTGAGGACGTCGACGTTCGTCTTCATCTTCTTCATCTTCTCTTTGTGGTGCACGCCGAACCGCTGCTCTTCGTCGACGACGAGCAGGCCGAGGTCCTTGAAGTTGATGTCGGCGGCAAGGAGGCGATGTGTGCCGATGATGCAATCGACCTCGCCCGACTTCACTTCGGCGATGACCTTCTTGGCCTGGCTCGCAGTGAGGAAGCGGGAGAGCACCTCGA
>JAJCXU010000656.1 GCA_029263275.1 Ilumatobacter sp. | reverse complement strand
CGAGCTGCATGGATTGACGCAGGATTGGCCGCAACGTCCGGGGTGGCGATCGTCGACCGACTTGCTGCACGCCGAGACCGGGACGAAGGTCGACCTTCGCGACATGCCTGCTGAAGGCGTCGCTCGATGCCGGGCAGCGTGGGCGCGCCTCGCCGGACGCGACACCTGCGTCGTCCACGGCGACTCGAACAATCTCGGCAACATCCGCATGACCGCCGACCGGGTCGGGTTGATCGACTGGGACGAAGCTCACGTCGACGTCCCTGACCTCGATCTGGTGTTGCCCAACAATGCCGCCGGTCTCGACGGCGGTGTGCACGACGTCGCAGCGCAAGCATCGGCCGCGTGGGAGGCCGCTGTTTGTTGGGACGACGAGTACGCGGTTCGCAGGCTCGCCGAGGTCCGAGCGATCTAGTGCCGTGTCAAGGAACGTTTGCCCTATGGGTGCCAACGACCCGGCGTTTCGGGACGCCACCAGCGCACCACCGTGTAGGCGGTATGGGACGCCGCGGGTGGGTTTCGCGGACGCACGATATGAGACACCTCGCCGCCCGCGTACGTGCCTGATTGATGATGGGGGGTGCGTTGCGGCGACTGTCGTAGCGTCGAAGGTGCCGGTCGGTGGGCTCTCTAAGTGCCTGCCACCCGCTGGGGGTTGGCTTTCTATCGAGCTGCTTGCCGACCGGTTCTCTTCGCCGAAGTGTGGCTCGAAAGAGGCGAGAGCACGATCGACCCGAACCAGGAGTGCCCACCTTGGTTTCACCACCGAGAAAGGCATCCACCAATGACCACCACCATGATCGGGATTGACCCTCACAAGGGCTCCCACACTGCTGTCGCAATCGACGGCAACGAGCACGTCGCTCGAACCGCTGCGCGTCGAGATCGTGCACGCCCCAAGCGAGGGATCTGATGAATGGGGCTCTTTGGATCCCGGAGGCACGGCGCGGTTCTTCATCTTCCGGTGGGCGACACGGACGGTGTATTCGTACGACCTGGCGACTTGCGAATGGACGAGGTCCGGGCGGCTTCCGGCCCGACGTCGAAGTGCTGCGATCGCTTCGAGTGGGTACGGCGCCGTCGTGTTCGGCGGGCGAGGCTTCTTCGGCTGGACAAGCGACGCCGTGATGCGCGGCGACGCGCGGTGCGAACAGTGGTGCGTCGATGGCACGCTGCCGTCCCGGTTGCATTCCGCGGGTGTCGCGACATCTGACGGAGACGTCTGGCTGGCGGGAGGAAACGACTCGAACTCGTGGCAACCAGCGGTGCTCGCGGGCAAGATCGGCACCGAACTGTTCGTCATGCGACGCAACCGATAGGACGTGAATCGCCCATCGCGCCGCGTGATATTGTCAGCCCGAACCGCCAACGACCTGCACATATCCAGCGCAGCGACATCACCGAAAGGAGAATGACATGAGTGATCCGACCGGCAGTCCGATGTTCATCAGAGGTCGGCTGCATCCTGATCTGGCCTTCACGGTGGGAGCCCCCGAGGCTGGCCAAGGAGTCACCACCACCAACGTCGCCGCTGCCAATTGGAATACCCCGCTGTCCCAGTGGATCTTCACCGAAGTCGGGACCAATGTGTATCAGATCGGCCTGTTCGCGAGTGAGGGTCAATTGCTCCTCACCGCGAGCGCCCCGACCGAGAATTCGAAGATCCAGGTCGAAAAAGCCGAAGCCTCACTCGACACCCAGCTCTGGTCGTTGGCCGAGGACCCCGACAATGCCGGCACGTACTGGGTGCAGCAGCGTGAAGCGAGCTCGGCGACGTTCGATATCGGATACAGCGGCTTCGCAGTGTCCGGCACCGAACTGATCCTCGTCGCTGAACATGGAGCTCCCGGCGTGACTGTTCCCACCTTCACGTATGCGCCGGTGAAATACCCGAATGTCTAGTCCGTCGGCAGAGGACACAGCCGTCGAGTTGGGCCTCGGGGTGTGGGCGGTAATCAGTGCTGACAGCCCGCTCGGGTCCTCCTGAGTGAACCACGTTGCGGCGCTTCCGGACGCAAGACTGTGCTAGCCGCATAGGCGAGCCCGAGCAACGTCGGGTAGCGGGTCTCGACGACTGACGAGCCGATGCACATCAATAGCTCGTCCGCACACTTCGACACGCGGAATCACAACCGAACAGGACCAAGCGACACAACATCGCGGCCCCAGTGCAGTGCTCGATAATCACGCCGCGATGACGGCCCAGCACCCGCACAGTTCCGGCATTTCGATCGGTCGAAGGTAGCCCATAACACCGGACCGTCCGCGCTGAACGAGCGTCACCTCTGTTCCGGTCTGGGACACCCCGAACGTTGCCTGACACGGCACGAGGTGTGCTCGGCGGGTCAGCGACGCGCCCAGGTGTACTGGCCCGGGATGACCTGGTCGCCGACGCGGAGCGTCCGGTTCATGTCCACCCAGATGAGTTGCCCGGGGTCATGGAACCATGCCGACCGTGCTGGGGAAGGAAGGGTGACGACCTGCAGGGAGCTCCCGCGCTCGTCACCATTGTTGTTTCCGTAGTCGTCGATCGTGCCGCTGAGCACGGTGTCGGTACCAAGGTCGTGGACTGCGATTTCGTTGTCGACGGCGGTGCCAGCGAACCGAAGGTCGTCGAAGTCCGAGAAGGTGGCGAAGTTGCGCGCCGAGACGAGCTCAATCTGGCCGTCGTGATAGTCGACGGTGGACAGCGTCCATGTTGATTCGGTGCGGCCGAGGACGATGATGCCGAGATCGCTCCACACCAGATCCCAGAGGTCGCCGGCCCGGTCCGGTAGCTCGATGCTTGTCGAAGCGTCATCGGCAGCATCGATCACGAAGACCTCCCGGCCGATGATCGAAGCCTGCCGTCCACCGTTGGGGTCGAGAGCTGGCGCGTACCCGTAGCTGTCGAACGCGAGTTGTGTGTCGCCGGCCTGGTCGCTTGGTGGCTCGATGGCGTTGGGAATCGGCAAGTCATCGGGCCGAGCCGTCACGATCTGGCCGACGACGGGGGCACAGCACAGACCGACGACGAAGCGGTTCTCGCCCGCTCCGAATGCAACCCGATCGACGGCGTTGGGGCCGTCGCCAAGTGAGGATGCGTCATCAGGGTCGGGGCCGTCGTAGAGCAAGACCTGCATCGCGCCGTTCTCGGGAACGTAGACCGCGTCGCCCTTGTCGGTGATAGCGACGAGAGGGCGGGTGAGTGGGTCGATCAACGGAACCGAGTCATCTTCGGCGGTCTCGCCCAATGGGCCAGCAGGATCGGGGGCGATCTCGACGGTGATCGTTCGCTCATCGACGCTGACGACGATGTCTTCGATGCGTGCCGACGCTGATCCCCAGATGGAGATCTGGACAGTTCCGTTCAGTGGCTCGCAGACGACGATCTTCGCGGGGGGAGCGCTGTCCGGGCCCCACGCAATCGACGGCTCGAACGAGGCACTCGGGTCGAACCAGTCGCTGGGGACGAACACATCGACCGTTCGGATCCCAGGTGGAGGGAACTGGTGTGCATTCCCGCACACCGAGATCGACCCGGAGCGGCCGTCCGAGGTCTGTGTCGCGTACCCGACCTGATCGGAGGGCGGTGACGCGAGATCGTCGATGGGCACGGCGTCACCCTCCGGAAGATCGTTGTCAAAGACGAACCCGACCTCGGTCGTTCCAGCCGAGGTCGACTGGGCATCGATCCGAATGAGGCCAAGCCTCTGTGGCGCGGCCACGTCCGACGTCGGCGATGCTGTCGAGGACCCTGTCGATGAGGCCAAGGTTGTTTCAGGATTGGTGTAGCGAGTGGCAGCAGGTGAGCGATCGTCGCCGCCAGAATTGATCGCGACGAGACCGCCGATCAGCACGGCCGAGCATGCCGCAACTGCAACGATCGTGAACCTGGCTGGCCGCGTGCGGTCACCCTTGGGCGACTGAAACGCGCCTGCCTCGAACGCGGGCGGCTCGCCGACGACGTGATCGTTGGCAAGTTCTTCAAGGAGATGAGGGAGTTCGTCTTCGACGCTCACGAGAGTTCCTTTCGAATCTTCTTCAGCGCTCGAGTGCTGCGTGATTTCACCGTGCCAGGCCGGCAACCAAGGTGAGCGGCAATCTCGGCTTCAGAGAGCCCCAGCCAGTACCGGAGGACAACAACAGCACGTTCCTCATAGGGAAGGCGGCGGAGCGTTGCGTCGAGTTCGGCGGCGCGGTCGCTGACCGCGGTTGATGAGGGCCCGTGCCGGGTGTGGCGGATCGATTCTCGGCTCGTCGACCGGCGCTGGTTGTGGCACGCATTGACGAGTGTCGTGCGCAGGTAGCCAGCAGGGTTCTCCAAGAGCGCAAACTTCGAGTGGAGCCGAGCAAACGACTCTTGCGCAAGATCCTCAGCGAGTGTTCGGTCGCCCGACAAGAACGCAGCCAGCTTCACCGTCGCCGAATACTCCCGTTCGTAGAATTCGGCGAAGTCGACGCCACCTGGTCGTCGGGCGCCCGGAGCCTGATCAGGCATGGAAGACCTCACATCTACACCGACACCGCCGCACCGCGTTCGGTTCACGACTTCTCAATGATTCTCCCACCCAGGAGCTCAGCCCAAGGTCGAGGGAGGGTGGCGTCGGTTCAGCCGCCCAATGTGACGTCGTTGAGCGAGTAGACGATTCCGTCGTCGGTCAGGATGGGGGCAGCATCGAGCGTGACGACGATTTCGCCGTCGAGCTGGCTGATCGTGACCTGGCCGCCTTCTGCGGGCCCGCCACCGAGCAGCGGCCCCGTGCCGTCAGGGTCGAAGTAGACGCAGATCCCGTGTGTCGTGCAATCCGTCGGGAACGTACCCAGTTCGCCGGTCCACTCGTCTCCAAACACTGAGTACATCTCGACGCTGATGAAGACGTCCTCCTGCTGAGTGTGGACGTGGAAGAACGGGTCGCTGCCGTCGATGAACTGGTTGAACAGCGGGTCGAGCAGTGTGCCGTCCACAGCGACGGGCACGACGCCGTCGCCGTCCGCCTCGCCGATGACGATTGCCTCGGGAGCGAGTGTTGTCGTCGTTTCCGGGGCCTCCGTGACCGGCGGCTCGGTCGCTGGCGGATCAGTTGCGGGCGGGTCGGTGGCTGGCGGCTGGGTTGCCGCTGGCTCGGTGGCCGGCGGCTGCGTCGCAGGTGCTGGCGCCTCGGTGGCCGGAGCGTTCGTGGCAGAACTCTCGCTACTCGAACCGCCACATGCTGCTGCAACGAACAGCAATCCAACAACCGCTGAAACTTGTGAACCCCGCATCTCTACCCTCCAGGAAGACGTCAGGACGATGCTAGTTCGTTGCGGGCATGGCAATCGACGGCCCACCGTGCGAGGACATCGGTCAGAGTTCAGACGGCCAGCGATGCGTCGATTCGGACGATCCGTTGTTGGCCGGCAGCGTTCGGCGGAAGGCTGTAGCCGCCCAGCACCTCGGCGATCTCTTCGTCGAAGAACCCGCCGAGATTCCACGTGGTAAACCCGCTTGGCGTCGGTGCGGATATCTCGAACGACCATGACTCGACGTCGTACGTCCCGGTCCAGGTGTTTCCCGGTCGCGCCTCGCACGAGATCTGTGGTGTGCCATCCGCTGCAAGCGTCGCCTGGACACCGACGCCGCTGGAATAGGTGAAGGTAGCGGTGCCGTCGGCGTGCAGGGTGAGCTCCATTGGGCCCGTTGTCGGGCAGCTGAACGGAACGTCGTATGCGAAATCGTCGAGGGTGTGCGTCCCTTCGCCGTGATACGTGACGGGGAACTCCATGACGACGTCGGGAACGGTGGTTGCCACGGTGCTGAGGTCGATCTGCAGGAGATCGTCGAGGCCGCCGAACGAGATCGTTCCATCGCTCAAGGCGCGGGCACACGTCGCCGACCCGAACAGTGCGTGTGGGCCCGAGCCGGCGGGAACGACGGCGTCGCCGTTTGAGTCGCGCAGCACCAGGCACGGGGCGATGGGACGACCGTTGAGTGCCAGGCCGGTCGAGGTCTCACCGGAGGGATCCAAGCCGATGGCCAGTTGGGTCTCACCGAACAGCCAGCCGTTCAGCGCCTGGTCGAACGAATAGCCGATGTCCGTCAGCGTGAGGATGACCGCGATCATCTCTTTCGCCCGTTCGGTGGCTGCTGGGGAGGGCGTTTCTGGAGCATTGAGCACCTCCTCAAGACCGAGGCCGAGCGGGGCACCGAGCAGTTCGTACGTCGCCATCGTCGCGAGCTTGCCGTCGATGGCGGCCTGGACTTCTTCGGGGGAGTACTGCCTGCGTTCGACCGATCGTCGGGTGATCCCG
>JAJCXU010000655.1 GCA_029263275.1 Ilumatobacter sp. | reverse complement strand
GTCTCGTCGCCGATGGTGACGAGGGCGTCGGTCAGCGGAATACCTGCCTTGACGAAGACAGCGAGCTGGCGCGTGAAGTGCATCAGCTCCTTCTTCTTGACCTTCTCCGCGGTGAGCTCGAAGTCGAGCATTCCGCGACGTTCCTCGATCTTGGTCGGGAACAGGTTCTGGTCGACCAGAATCGAACGCGCTGCGCCGATGGTGCTGGCCTTGGTGACGCCTTCGACGGGCGTCCCTTGTGCGTCGATTGCTGCGTAAGCGAACTTTGGCATGTCAGTCTCTTTGCTGCGAGGTGGTCGTTCGAGGGTGGGTCGTTCGGGGAGCAGTCATCAGTGGGCAAACAACGTTCGGATGACTTCTTGGATCGTGGTGACGTCGTCTTCGACGTTCTGCATTGCTTCTCGGAGCATTGTTCGCATTCCTTGAGCAACTGCCAGACGGCGCAGTTCCTCCGTGGTCGCCCAACCGACGATCAAACGCCGGATCTCCGGGGTGATCTTGAGGAGCTCGTAGATGCCCACGCGGTCGCGGTACCCGGTGCCTGAGCAGTAGCTGCAGCCGACTCCGTGGTAGAAGGTCGTCTTCTCGCTGCCGCCGGAATGCTGGCGGAACACCGCGAGTTCGTCGGCGCCAGGGGTGTACGGCTCGCGGCAGTTGTCGCACATCTTGCGGAGCAGTCGCTGACTGACCACGCCCACGATCGACGATGCAACGAGGAAGGCCTCGATGCCCATGTCGAGCAAGCGGTGGAGTGCAGCAACGGCATCGGTGCCGTGCAGCGACGAGAGCACGAAGTGGCCGGTGAGCGCAGATTGGATGGCGATACGCGCGGTGTCGGCATCACGAATCTCGCCAACGAGGATGACGTCGGGGTCCTGTCGGAGGAGCGCCTTGAGGGCCGTTGCGAAGGTGAGGCCCGCCTTGGGATTGGTCTGGACCTGGTTGATGCCGGGGAACACGTACTCCACGGGGTCTTCCACCGTGGTGACGTTCTTGCCCGTGTCGTTGATCTCGAGCAGCGTTGCATACAACGTCGTGGTCTTGCCGGCACCGGTCGGTCCCGCGCAGATGACCATGCCGAATGGAGCGTGCGCCAACTTTGCGTACTCCTTGTAGGTCTCCTTCGGCATGCCGAGTTCGGCCAGTCCGACCATCGACTTCGACTTGTCGAGAATACGCATGACGATCTTCTCGCCAAACACCGTCGAGACGGAGGCAACGCGGACGTCGATCTCGCGACCGTCGACCTTGGTCGAGAACTGACCGTCCTGGGGAGCTCGCTTCTCGACGATGTTCATCTCCGACATGATCTTCAGTCGGGAGATCAGTGCGTTGTGCGCTGAGAGGGGCAGGCTGAACGCCTCGATGAGGTGTCCGTCCACACGGAATCGGATACGCAACCGGTCGTCGAGCGGTTCGATGTGAATGTCTGATGTGCGGTCGCGCAGTGCCTGGCTGACGATGCGGGCAACAAGCTGCACCACCGGGGCCTGGTCATCGAGACTGACCGAAGCAATGGTCTCGGCTTCCTGACGCTGTGCGTCTTCGGCGCTGAACGTGCCCAGAATCTGATCGAGGTTCGCCGTCGAGCGATACATCTGCTCGATCATCGCCGTGACGGTCTTGTAGTCGGAGGCCTTCCAGACGAACTTCTGTCCAGTGGCAGCTTCAACGAGCTGACGGCGCGAGGGCGACGGATCTGCGGCGTAGAGAACGATGGTCCCGTTCTCCTCTGCGACCGGCATCACCTTGTGGCTTCGGGCAACGTCCTCGTCAACCTTGACGACGAGCTCTTCGTCGATCGCGCCGGGATTGCTGTCACCAAGCGGCACCTGGCACGCCGCGCTGATCGCGTTGGAGAGTTCGGCTCGTTCGACACCGTGTTTCGTCAGGAGTGAGTTGCTCAGAACCAGCAGGTCGCCGTTGGCTTCCTGCAATGCGCTCGCGAGCTGCTCGGCGTCGAGCTGGCCGGCTTGCACCAGGGCTTGACCGGTCGCCATGCATTCGTCGGCGGACTCGCCGACGACGGTGGAGTGCTGCCGAGGGGGCTCGGCAACAGCGACGCCACCGCCGGATGCTTCTTCTTGTTTTGGTTTGCGGAGAGCCATGTCGTTCCAGTCAGAAGTGCGAGAGCCGGGCGGTCAGTCGGTCAGGATCCAGCGGGCGGTGCGAACGAGGCCATCGAATCGGCGTTGTCCTGCTCGCTGGAGAGGGAGTCAGCTGGTGGAGTCATCGAGAAGTCGGCATCGAAGCCCGCCGGCGTCTCAAGTGCTGTCGACCCTGCGCTGTTGCGCACGTCGTCGACCCGGACGAATTGGGCTGGGTCGAGTGAGATGAGTGCTCGCTCGACTTCTTCGAGTCGTTCGAGCTGGACAGCGGTCTCGGTGTCGAGCGCCTGATCCTGCATCTGCGTTTCGAGTTCGGTCAGCCGGATGGCGTTCTTGTCCATCGTGGCGCCCATCGATTCTTGGAAGCGGTCCATTTCGATGCGAACGAGTTCGGCCTCGCCAGCCACGCTGCGGACACGATCCTTCATCTCGTCGAGTGCCTCGACGTCGACATCCTTGAGGTTCTGCTCCATCGCAGCGAGCTGCTCGGCAGTGCCCTCGAAGCGAGTGTTCACCTCGGCGAACCGATCGTTGAGCATCACGATGCCTTCGTCCAGCCCAACGCTGACCCGACCGACGTATGCGTCGATCTCTGCGATGCGGCTCCCGACCTCGTCGTTGATACGAGCCTCGGCAGTGGCGATCTTGTCGTTCATGCGTGACTCGGCGTCGTCGACGCGCTGGCCAACGATGTTCGACACCTCAGATTGTTGACGTGCGGACTGTGCCGACACTTCGTCCAAGCGTGCAGCGAGCCCACCCATGCGGGTCTCGACATCAGCCGCGACGCCAGCAGCAAGCTGTTCGATACGACCGTCCACGTTGCCGGTGACGTCGTTGATGTGCGCCACCATGCGCGCTGCTTGATCGTCGAACTTGCGGATGCTCTTGTCGAGACCGACCAGGTCGCCTTCGAGCTTGGTCTGGCGATGCTCGACTTCACGCAAGATCGGACGACTGACAGATTCAACCGCCGCTTCGAGTCCGGTGTTGGCCTCGTCGACGACCCGATCGAGACGAGTGTTCATCTCTTCGTGGCGACGTTTGGTGCTCGTCCCGAACTCGGTGAGTCGCTCTTCGAGCACGCGTTGGATCTCGGACTGAAAGCTGGTGTTTGACTGCTGTGACCGCTCGAGTCCCGCCGCCAATGCGCGGACCTGCTCGTCGGATTGTGAGCGCGCGGCGCGCTCGACGGCGATCTCGTCGCGCAGGGCTTGCACGGTGCTTCGTACCTGTTCGCTGTACTGGGTCAGCTGCTGCTGCACCGCAGCAACGATCTGCTGCTTCATGGAGTTGAGCTCATCAGTCATTGCTGCCTCCTTCGTTCTGGTCTGGCGGGCGGAAAAATCTGGTTCACGGACATTTGGTCAAATTGGCCTCAAGAGATGTATCGACCATCGATCGGCACTTCTTGAGGATTTACTGAGAGTGGTCAAGCGCTGCGCCAATAGGAGCCGTGACCTGGACCGACGCAATCTGTGACCGGGTCCCAACCAGCTCGATTCACGCCGCAGCCGGGCCACTGGCCACGCAGACGGATCTCGCCACTTGGGCAAGACTTGACACAGCGCTACCACGGCGCTGACACAACCCGACGCGCCGACGTTCCAGGACGTCGAGGCACCAGACGTAGGCTCGCCAGATGCGCGTGCACCTCGTCGACGGCACCTACGAACTCTTCCGTCAGCACTTCGGTGCAGCATCACGACACCGCGACAGTCACCCTCACGCCGCGGCGGCTGGCGTCGTGTCATCCACTCTGGCGTTGATCGAGGACGGTGGATCCCACATCGGTGTCGCGTCGGACCATGTGATCGAGAGTTTCCGCAACGATCTGTACGCCGGCTACAAGACCGGCGAGGGCATGGACCCCGACATCACCGAACAGATTCCGGTGATGGAGCGGGCTTTGGCTGCGGCCGGTTTCACGGTGTGGCCGATGGTCGAATTCGAAGCCGACGATGCGTTGGGCGCCGCAGCTCGCATCGCCGGTGCCGACGAACGGGTCGAACAGGTCCTGATCGTTACCGCCGACAAGGATCTCGGACAGTGCGTCGAAGGCGATCGTATTGTCCAGTTCGATCGCCGCAACCGACTGATCATCGACGAAGCGGGCGTCAAGGAGAAGTTCGGCGTCGGGCCAGCTTCCATTCCCGACTACCTCGGCCTCGTCGGCGACAGCGCGGACGGTTTCCCCGGTCTCCCCGGCTGGGGGGCGAAGAGCGCCAGCTCGGTCCTGGCGCGCTACGAGCATCTCGAAAACATCCCGGCCGCCCCCGGGCAGTGGGACGTACCTGGTCTGCGCGGTGCGGCCAAGCTGGCGGCCACGCTCCAGGCGCAGTTCGATGATGCCTTGCTCTTTCGCCGCATCGCCACCATCGACTACGACGTCGAGGTCGGCAATGTCGACGACTGGCGATGGGGCGGGCCAACGGCGGAGTTCGCTGCGATCTGCGATGAACTCGAGGACCCCGAATTGCTCGCCTACGCCGAGCGGC
Organism: Ilumatobacter sp.; assembly: GCA_029263275.1. Classification (GTDB taxonomy): domain Bacteria; phylum Actinomycetota; class Acidimicrobiia; order Acidimicrobiales; family Ilumatobacteraceae; genus Ilumatobacter_A. Next base: position 3,997 of record JAJCXU010000655.1, on the reverse strand, counting down.
TTGCCGGCTGAGCTCACGTCAACGTCAACGAGACGGGCTGCGAGACGGACGGTCGTGTCGGAATCTCGCCGACTGAGGTGATGACCAGGCGATCTGCGGCACACAGACGATGCCGATGAAGGCTGCTACCTTCCGGTCCTGACCTGGTTCACGGGCGTCCGTTGCACAGGACCCGGTCACCACCTCACTCGGCGAGATCGCCGTGACCGAAATGATAGCCGGTCGGGATATCCTTCCGGCCAGACGAACGCCGGTCTTCATGATCGGAGTTCGTCCACCCAAGGAGGGGTGCGAGAGCGGCCGAATCGGCACGCTTGGAAAGCGTGTGAAGGGCAACCTTCCGAGGGTTCGAATCCCTCTCCCTCCGCCATGTCCGCACCGTCCGGCGACACCGATGCCATCTCCTCAGATGCGTCGAGTGTGCCGCACGATGTGTGGATGCAGCTCGCGATCGAGCAGGCCGAGGCCGCTGAGCAGCACGACGATGTACCCGTCGGCGCGGTGATCATCCACCAGGGTCGCGTCATCGCCGCACGGCACAACGAGCGAGAGCTGACCGGCGATCCGGTGGCACACGCCGAAGTGCTCGCATTGCGTGATGCGTCAACCAAGATCGGATCGTGGCGCCTGCATGACTGCACGATGTACGTCACGCTCGAACCGTGCACCATGTGTGCAGGAGCGATGGTCAACGCTCGTCTCGACCGAGTGGTGTACGGGGCGACCGACCCAAAGGCCGGCGCGGTCGACAATCACTTCCACGTGCTCAACGGTGCTGTCCTCAACCATCGCGTCGAAGTCATCGCTGGCATCGAGGCCACACGTTGCGGGGATCTCCTCCGCGATTTCTTCCGCTCTCGCCGCACCTGACCGATCCCATCCGGGTGCGGGGGTGTGTGAGACGGACGGGATGGCCCGGTGTTACTTGCGGCGCAGGCTGCCGATGAGACGCTTCAGCGCACCAGAGCGATCGGTGTCGTCGGCAGGTTCTTCGTCGACGAAGACCACGGAGGCAACACCAGACGCCGGGCCTGCGGGGACGGCGTCTTCTGCCGCTCGGGCGTACACGGCTTCTGCGCTGTCGTTCATCGTCGGCGGAGCGAAGCCAGTGAGCGGTGCAGGCGCAGCCTCGACAACGAGCTCGGCATCGACCGGCTCGGCGACGACCGGCTCGGCCACGACGGCAACCTCGGTCTGGGGCGGCAATGCCAATTCGAGCGCTGAGGCAGCCGCGCTTGTCGCGGCAGGTTCGGCCACCGACTCGGTGACGGGCTCGGCAACATCGACGTCGGCCTCGACCGTCGACGCGACGGCTGGTGCCGGCTCGATATCGACCAGCTGATCGGGCATGTCGGACGGATTGGGTGTGACGACCGACGGATCAACGATGTCGAACTCCAGCGGCGTGGTCGGCTCGAAGGATGGGAGGTCAGCCACCGCGACGGAGGGCAGCACGGTTGGTGTCGCCAGGGCGGACTCGATGGCCTCGAGCGCACGGCGCACGGCATCGACGACCTCTTCGGGCTGATGATCCTCAGGCAGATTGTCGTCCGAGACGGCAAGCGCCGGGAGTTCGAAGCTGAACGGCGCGGGAACCAGTTCCGGAGTCGGCTCTGGGGCCGGCGGAATGACCTCGTCGGCAGGCACGATGATCGTGGTGTTGACCGGCGCGTCCTCGACGGGTACCTCAAGCACGGCGGGAGCTGGCGACGCTTCGGGCTCTGGTGCTGCGCTGTGATCCGCAAGCGCTGCGTCGATGTCATGCTCCGGCGTGGTGTCAGCAACGTCGGCATCGGGGCCGATCAAGGACTGTTCACTGCCGTCCGGCCAGACGATCTGGAAGTTGTCAGCGGACCCGTTGAATTCATCGGTGTCGTGTCCTGAGTTGTCGAGCTGATCGGGACTGGCCGTGAACGGCGAGTCGCCGCTGGGTGCATCGATTGGTGCGGCCGAGGCGGACTCGGCGAGCGAGGAAGCGGGCGGTGCCAGCGGGGCTGGCGGCGCATTCGATGCAGCGGGGTCGACCGGGGCGTCGAGCAGTGACTGCAGCATCGAGTCGTCGAGGGAATGCCGTGGCGTCGGAGCGTCGAGATCGTCGTGCCCGAGTGGTTGGTCCCACTCGATGTGCACACCGTCATCGAGGTCGTCGGACAGACCTGGCAGACCTGGCAGGTCGCTCGTGACCGACGCGTCGATCTGTGCGACCTCGCCGACCGGAGCCAGTTGAGCCGGGACGTGTTGCTGTTGATCGGACGGCGCAACGAACCACCGGTGCACGCCGGAGGCGTGGTGGCGATAGGCGGTCAAGGTGAAAGAGCTCGTGATCGTGTTGGCGACGGCGGTGACCACATCGTCGGTCACCAGTTCGAGCAGAACCATCACCGCATCGCGGTCGACGGATGGGTCGCGATCGAACAGACGGCCGAGGTTCTCGACGTTGCCGACTCTGATGACGCCACGTTCGATCTGCGCGGGTTCGATCACATCGGCGTCGATCAGACGCTGACAGAGCGACGGGTCGCCAGCACGGAATGCGTAGTAGGCATGGCCAGTATCGAGGTACACGCTGATGTTCGGCTGCGCTTCGAAGACGATTTCGCCCGTGAACTGTTGGGCTCGCGCCGCATCGAGGACACGCCATCCGGCGTGCTCCCCAGCGGCAGCGAGCGCGTCGAGGGTCGCAGGTGCGCCCGTTGAAGTATCAATCGGTGAAGACATGTCAGGCCACCCCGGCCCCGCTCGCGACAAGCGCGTTGTTTTCGATGTGTGTGAGGAGTGTGATCAGAATTTCGACGACCACCTCTCGACCGGAATCGCCGTCGTTGAGCTGGCAAGGAACCACCGGCTGGCCGACCGAGGCGCCGAGCGACCGCGCGATGTTTCGCGCTGCGTCGTGGTCGTCGCATCGATTGACGGCGATGACTGCCGGAACCTGCAGGTCAGCGAGCAACGAACGGAGTTCCACCCCGGCCGGTGCATGAGTCGCAGGCGCTTCGGCATCAAGGACGAACGCAACGATGTCGACATCGCCCTTGAGGATGTTGGTCATGAACCGGAAACGTGGTTGACCCGGCGTTCCGAACAACAGGAGCCGTACGTCATCGTCATCGATGGCGTACGTACCGAAATCCATTGCCACGGTGGTGTGCGCCTTGACAGCAGATTCGTCGCCACTGGTGACGACATCGGTCGAGATGACCTGCGTCTGAGACACCGACTGGATCAGCGACGTCTTGCCGGCCGCATACGGGCCGGTGACGAGAATCTTGAACGTGTGGTCGGACATCATTGATCGCCCGCGAGCCAGTGGGCCTTGGCCTGCACGAACTGGCGCATCGAGTGTTGATCGACACGTCGAGTGGTGAGCAGGGCGAGCACCCGGGTCGAGCCGAGTGGCCAAAGCAGCAACAGGCCTTCGTCGTGGTCGATGACCAGCTGACGGAGTTCGGTGCCGCCGCCCATCGCGGCAAGTTGGTGCGCAAGCCCCATCCCTGCGGCAAGGATGGCTGCGTGCGCAGCCGAGTTCGGCATTCCGGCGCTCCGAGCAACCGCGAAGCCGTCGACTGAAGCGAGCAGGGCGCCGTTGACGCCGTCAACAGCGGAGATCAGTTCGTCGAGAATGATCGCGAGTGGAGGCGTGGTCGTCGATGCGCCGTCGCCAGTTGTCACCGGCGGAGGGGCCAGAGGTGCACTCGCTCCCGGCGATGCGCCGCCTGCGGCAGGGGTGACCGGAACCATCGGAATTCGCTGATTCATCTCGGCGACACCTCCTCCATTCCTCGTCTTGACCGATTCCATAAACTGGTATCGGTCCAAACCGACCGCAGCTTGAACAAGAGCCCGCGCTTTGTCACGCCCGTGCGTCGCTCCCGCGGTCCGCTCTTCAGGGAGGTTGGCGACCGACCAGGACAGCAGTTTTCACGCTAGCGTGGACTCCGGAAGGCTGCCAGAGCGGACGAATGGGACGGCCTCGAAAGCCGTTGAAGTCTTTCAGGCT
>JAJCXU010000654.1 GCA_029263275.1 Ilumatobacter sp. | reverse complement strand
GGCGAGGGCGTCTGGATCGGTTTGACCAGAGTTGGCCACGCCGTCCGAGGCGAGAATCACCCGGTTGATGCCATCGCGTTGAAATGCTTCCCGGGCGAGGTCGTACCCCTCACGCAAGCCTGCTTCGAGGTTGGTCGACCCGCCGGGCCCGAGCTGTCCAATCGCTTGGATGATCTCGAGCTTGTCCGACACAGGCGTCGGGTTCAACACGACACCCGACGTGTCGCTGTAGGTCACGATCGCCACGGTGTCGTCGTCCTGGAGTTCGTTGACGAGCAGGATCAGTGACTCCTTCACCAGGCCGAGCCGGTCGGGTCGATCCATCGAACCCGACGTGTCGATCACGAACGTCAATGCGGCCGGACCGCGATCCTCATCGTCGACGATCTCCGCCTGCACACCGACCCGCACCAGGTGGTTGCCGATGTCGAACGGCGACGGCCCACCGTCGACACTGATATCGAGCCCAGATCGCGGCGCCCGGTAGTCGTAGTCGAACGCATTGATGTACTCCTCGGGACGCACGGACTGGCGAGGCGGGAGACTCCCGTTCTCCAGCGCACGTCGGCCGATCGTGAACGCCCCCGTGTCGACATCGAGGGCAAACGTGGAGAATGCGTCGCGAGCCGTTGGGATGAAGTCGCGGTACCCGTAGTCCTCGAACCGACTGTCGTTGAAGCTCTCGTCGGCTTCCGGAGGTTCGACGTCGGACGGCTCCGGTTCGAACAGTCCACCCTCGGCGGAATCGACGTCGGCCTCCTCCCCAGGTGCCTGTGCCTCGTCTGCGAGTTGGTCCTCTGCGTCCGCGGTGTAGTCGTCTTGTGCTCCGCTGTCGCTTTCCACGGTCTCGGCCGGCGCCTCGGTCGCTGCGGGCGCATCGACATCAGGTTCAGCGGCGGGTTCATCGGCGGGCTCATCGACCATGAACTCCTCCGCGTCGTCCTCACGGGTGCCGGCGTCTGAACTGGCGTCAGTGGTGTAGGTGGCTTCGGAGTCGTCGTTCTCGCCACTGCACGACGCAATGACCAACCCGGAGGCCACGACTGCGGCCAGGAACTTGTTCACGCTGCTGTTTCTCATGGCGATGTGACGCTCGGCATCAGATCCTGGTTCCCGACGACCAAGAAATCTGTGACTTCGACACAAAACTGCAAGATCGCGTCGGTGGCGTCATCTGGACTGACATGACGAACCATTCGAACCGTACCCTCGCCCGCCTCGCCCCGCTCGCTGCCGCCGCCGCACTGCTTGCCACGGCCTGTGGCTCGAGCACCACCACCTCCCAGGCCGATGCACAACTGCCCCAGGCAGCCACCGCTGCCGACGACGTCGCACTCGACGTCCCGGCGCCTGCGGCAACGACCCCCACCGAGGCCGTCGTGACCGCCCCGCCGGTGACCCAACCAGCGACGACCGATCCGTCCACTGACGCTTCCACTGACGAGGCCGAGACGCCCGACACGACGGCGCCAGCACCTGAGCCCGAGCCAGATCCGGGGCCGGACCCCGCTCCTGACCCGACCGACACGGTCACGGCAGAGCCGCCGGTCTCCTGCGGCGACTTCGGGCCGATTCCTCCCATTCCGGACTCGATGCCGACGTTGTTGTTCGACACCGATGGTGACGGCAACGAAGACGACGAGGTTACTGCCTACGGTGACATCGACGGATGGCTGCTCCGAGTCGTCGAGAACGGTGTGACCTCTGAAGCGCTGATGACCGGAATTCCGGGCTACGCGAACATCGCCAACAGCTACAAGGTCGACGGCCGCGATTACATCGAAGTCCACGACCAAGAACTGGGCACGATCTTCACGCTCGCCACGGTCGACGGATGCGCTGAACTTCTCCACATCGGTCCGGGCCACGAAGAAGTCATCGATCTGGTCCCGTGGACGCCTGACCCCGATCCGGCGCTGATCCCGCTCCTCCCCTCCGACTTGACCATCTACGTGCCACCGTGTGGCTTCCACGCCGCCATCCCCGGTGGAGCATCGATCGCCTCGAACATCACCGTTGACGTCGCTGCTGACGGCACCGCCGATGACCAGATCGTGACCTACCTCGACGGCGGTTGGACAATGCGGGCGACCGTCAACGGCATCACGTCCGAGGTGAGCATCAACGGCGTCGGACCGGGCGCCACCCGAGCACTCGGTGTTGCCGATGTCGGCGCACTGACCGCAGGCAACGAAATCATCGCCACCGTCGGCGCCGGGGCGTACACGACGCAGATCGGCGTCTTCGGCATCGACAGCAATGGCTGCCTCTTCCACTTCCTCGACTCCTCCGGAACCGAGTTGGCCATGTCATCGGGCGCTTCGATCGGCTTCGGCGATCGCTTCTCCTGCGGCCCCGGCTACATCGCCGGGAACTCCTGGAGCAACCAGTTCGACGGCACCTACGACATGGGCGGCGCCGCCTACATCGAGTCCACCCTTGGCCAGTTCACCTACATGCCGGCCTCGGACGACTACAGCGAGGGCCTGAGTTTCGATCAGCTCCCAACCGACCTGTTCGACTGCAACGGTCTCTCGCTCTGATCAGTGCGCTTCGAACATCGCCACCGCTTTGAGGCGACGTTCGATGTGGAACTCCAAGGCTCGAGTCGCCAACGCCGACACTTCGTGGGTGATTGGCGATTCGGGCTGTGCGAGCGCATGAGCGAGACGACCGCCGAGAATGTCTCGCAACAGTCCGAGTGCTCCGGCGCTGATCCCCTGCCCCGATCGACAGGATCGACACAGCACACCGCCTTCGTTCAGATCGAATGCCACGAGCTGCGTCTCCGGACCGGACTCACCGCACCGAACACAGGCATCGAGCTGCGGTCGAACTCCCTCGTTCGCGAGCAGCTTCCAGTAGAACGCCGGCACGTTGATCGGAGACGGACTTGCTGCAATCGTGCGCAGGACCCCGACCACCATCCGGAACAGCTGCGGATTCGGCTCACGTTCGAGCGACAGCTGATCGACGGCCTCGAGCACGGCGAGGCCCTGCGAGGCACGGTCCAACGATGACAACATCGGCGCCAGCGGTTCGACCGACTCAGCCTGCGTGACGATGTCGAGCTCACGTCCCCGATAGAGCTGCACATTGACATGGCTCATCGGTTCAAGCCGAGCGCCGAACTTCGACTTGGTCTTGCGCACACCTTTCGCTACCGCGCGGACCTTGCCGTTGTCGCGGGTGTGCATCACGATGATGCGGTCGGCCTCGCGCAGCTTGTACGTACGCAGCACCACGCCGGTGTCGCGATAGATCTCGCTCATCCGCTGGATTCGTCGGTCTCGTCGAGACCTCCGAAACGCCGCTCGCGCTGGGCGAAGTCGGCAATGGCATCGACCACATGATCTGCGGCGAGTTCGCCCCAGCTCAACGGCACGAAGACCAGCTCGCCGTATGCCAACTCCCACACCAGGGATGGTGGGAGGCGGTCGGGTTCGCCGAGCACGAGAATCAGGTCAGGCTCGCAATCAGCCGGTGCGTACAGCGCTTCGGCGACCGTGGCTTCGTTGACCGGGTCGGACGGATCGAGCCGACGCATCGCGGCAGCGAAGCGATCGCGTCCGTCACCACACGGGTCGATCATGACGTGGCAGTTGCCGATTCGACGCTCCCACCAGTCCTGCTCGACGGCGTCATCACCGCGCTCGAACGCCCGCAAGGTCAGGTACGAGGCGCCAGCTTGGTCGACGATGGCACCGAGCGTCTCGACGCGTTGTGCCCATCGCTGCTCGCCGAGATCATTCCACTCGCGCAGCGTGCCGCCCACCACCATCACGTGACGCAGGAATTGGCGCGTTGAGTCAGCGGTGTCGGCCGACCCGGACTCGGGCACGGGTGTGGAGGCGACATCGACGGCCACGGTTGCATTCTTCCACGTCCGTCGCCATGTGTGGCGGCTTGTGGGCCATCGGGCCAAGTACGGTGCTCGGCGTGCCACCCGACGTTCATCATCCGCTTCACGTCGCATGCATCATGGACGGCAACGGTCGCTGGGCGGGGCGCCGCGGGCTTCCTCGCACCGACGGCCACACCGAGGGCGAGGAGAACCTCGCACGCCTGGTTCGCGTGGCCGTGAAGCGCAACATCGCCTGGTTGACCGTGTTCGGATTCTCGACAGAGAACTGGCGGCGACCTCGGCCCGAAGTGCGCCACATCCTGGGCCTGCACGAGAAGCTGTTCGGTCGTGTCGCTGAACTGAACGAGCTCAACGTCCGAATCCAATGGATCGGTCGACCCTTTGATTCGCGCGAAGCACGGACGCCGAAATATGTCCAGCGGGCAATCCGCAAGGCAATCGCCGACACCGCTGACAACACCGGCATGACCCTCACCGTCGCATTCGACTACGGCGGGCGCGCCGAGTTGGTCAAGGCCGTCGAGGGTGCTCGTGCCACCGACGCTGGCGTGACGCCGGAAACGATCAGCCAACACATGTATCTGCCCGATCTGCCGCCGGTCGATGTCGTCGTCCGCACCAGCGGCGAGCGCCGCGTGTCGAACTTCCTGCTCTGGCAAGCTGCGGGCGCAGCGATCCACTTCACCGACACCGCCTGGCCCGACTTCGGCGAAACCGAACTCGACGAAGCACTCGCGTTGC
>JAJCXU010000653.1 GCA_029263275.1 Ilumatobacter sp. | reverse complement strand
CCAGTTCGGTCGTTCGCCGAAGAAGATCGCGCCGGCGGGCAACAGTACGAGGGGCGTCAGCGTGGTGATGAACTCGGCGTGGGCGATGCTCGTCCGCGTGATGGCCGTGAAGAAGATCGCGATGTTGGCGCCGAAGAACAGCCCGGCGGGAAGCACCAGCTTCCAGGTCTGACGCGAGGGCAGCGGTCGCCCGGTCCGTTGCCGGACCACGACGACGACGATCCACCAGCCGACGACGGCGCCGATCATGCGCCAGAACGCCACGACGGATCCGGTGGATGCCGACCACTTGATCACGGCTGAGCTGATCGAAAAGCTCAAGACCGCCAGTGCGACCGCGGCGAAGCCGATGGGGCGAGGGGCGGTCACCAGCTGGGCAGGTCGAGCCAGGCATCGGCTGCTGCCGGATCGCCCACGACGTCGAGCTCGCTCCGGTCGAGCCGGCCCATCAGGAGGAGCCAGATGTCGGCAGCAGGACCGCGCAGCGCGGCATCGCCCTTCTCGTGCACCGGAAGCATGCGGTACGTGCCGTTCTCGGACCACACCAGCCACTCACCGTCGACGTCGGTGCAGTGCACGTGCAGGCTGGTCGAGGGCGGAGGAGTGTCGGCCCGCGAGAGCACGCGGGGCAGACCCATCTCGAGGAACTCGCCGATACCGCTGCTCGACAGTTCCGGATCGAGCGACGCCGGGAGCCCGGCCGCGGTCTGTGCATCCCACCGGTGCATCGCTGTCTCCAACGCCTGACGACGCGCCCACACCCACACCTTCTGTTCGAGCGGGAACGGATGCCAGGTGTCGCCATCGGGGCCCGCGGTGTCGATTGCGTTGATCAGCGCGGTTGCGCCGTCGACGATCCACACCGCGAGGTGGTCGTCGGCGCCGGGAGTGAAGTCGGCATCTCGCGGCGGTTGCGCACCGTTGACGATCGCGTGTGTTGCCCACCGGTGCACGAACCCGGTGTGCTCGATGAGCTGACGCAGATCCCAGCCGGGACATGCCATCACTTCCGCCGCGAGGTCGGCGGTACGCGCGACCGACGACATGATGTCGGCGTCGGAGCGGAGGGCGGCAGAGAACTGGCTGGTGTCGGTGCTCATCGCGCTGACGGTAGCCTTTTCGACATGAGTCCACTCGAAGCACTTGCTGGCGACACTGGTGCAAGCAACACCAGCGAACCGATCATCACGGTCACGCCCGAAGCGCTCGAACATCTCACTGAGCTGCGCGACGACGAGGACGACGCCGACAAACTCGGCCTCCGCCTCGGCATTGCGTCGGCACCCGGCGAAGACTTCCGCTACGACCTGTCGTTCGAGGAGTTCCTCACGGCGGCATTCGACGATGAGGTGCGCACGCACGACGGCCTCAAAGTGATCATTCCCGGTGCCGACCTCGAGGTGCTCACCGGCGCCACGCTCGACTACACCTCCACTCAGGGTTTGGTCATCCGCAATCCCAACAAGCCCGAGGCACCGAGCATCGAGGGCCTCACCAATGACGACGAACTCTCGGCTGAGGTCGAAGCACTCGTCGTTGCCGAGGTCAACCCTGCACTCGCCTCACACGGAGGCTTCGTCACCTATGTCGGCCACGACGGTGAAGGCACCGCGTTCTTGACGATGGGTGGCGGCTGCCACGGCTGCTCGATGAGCAAGATGACGATGCTCGACGGTGTACAAACCATGCTCGTCGACGCGTTGCCCGCCATCGAGCGAGTCAAAGACTTGACGGACCACACCACCGGCGAAAACCCCTTCTACAGCTAGGTCGAGATACTGAGGACGATGTTGCCGACGTGGGTCTTGGCGGCGAAGGCTTCCTGGGCCTCGGCGATGTCCTGGAGGGCGTAGGTCGCGGCGACGAGGGGGCGGACGGTTCCGTCTTCGATGCGCTGCACCAGCCGGCCGAACACGCCGGGGTCGAGCACGGTGCACCCGAAGAAGCTCAGGTCCTTCAGGTAGAGCGTGCGCACGTCGAGTTCGACGATCGGTCCGCCAATCGCGCCCGAGACGGCGTAACGCCCGCCGGGCCGCAGTACCTCGAGGAGCGCGGGCCATGCCGGTCCGGCGACCAGATCCACGACCACGTCGACGCTATTCGCACCCAGTTCGGCGATGAGGTCGGCGTCGCGCTCGATCGTTGTGTCCGCGCCGAGTTCGACGAGTTGTTCGCGCTTCGCAGCACTCGTGACGGCGACGACTCGGGCGCCACGCGCCTTCGCCAGCTGCACCGCCGCTGACCCGACGCCGCCTGATGCTCCGGTGATCAGCACGGTGTCGGCCGACTGCACGCTTGCCCGCGTCAGCATGTTCTCCGCAGTTGAGTACGAGCACGGAAACGATGCCAACTCGACGTCGCTCAGCGGACTGTCGATCGGGTGTGCGTGACGTGCCGCGACTCGGGTGAATTCAGCGAAGCCACCGTCGCACTCCGAGCCCAGAAACCACGGACTCGCCAGGCGCTGTCCGTTCGCCTCCCAGAGACACGGTTCGACGAGCACTCGTTCGCCGATGCGAGCCGAGTCGACGCCTTCGCCGACCGCGACGATTGCGCCGCACACGTCGATCCCCTGGATGCGCGGAAAGGAGAGCGCCTCGCCGGTCCAGCCCGCGTCATCCGCGTCTGCGTCGCCCTTCGAGTACCAGCCGAGGCGCGTGTTGAT
>JAJCXU010000652.1 GCA_029263275.1 Ilumatobacter sp. | reverse complement strand
CTCACCGATCGCTGCGTCGCCGCCCTGAGCAGCGACGAGCCGTGATACGCCTGAGTGGCCTTGCGCGCCATGTGCTGCGCCACTGTTGATCAGAGCAGGAGTGGCCAGCTCGCCGCATAGACGAGCAGCAGGATGCCACCGCCGCTTCGGCCCAGCTCGCCGCCCCGACCGAGGAGGAGTGCAACGATGCCCGCAGCCCCGGCGGTGACGAGCGCTGCGGTCAGAGCCAGGTCTCCATCGATGACGGTGGGAAAGAGGAGCGGGCCCATGGAGATCGACAGGGTCGCGTCGGCGAACGACGACCCGAGTACGTCACCGACGGCAAGCGCACCCTCGCCCCGCCGCAGTGCGGTGTAGGCGACGATTCCCTCGGGCAGCGACGTGCCGACGGAGGCTCCGAAGAACGCAACGATGAAGGCGGGAACCCCCCACACTTCCGCAAGCTCGATGATGCCGCTCACCGCAAGGGTCGCACCGGCACCGATCGCGACGATCGCGACCAGGAGTTGGCCGACGACGAGCATCCGATTGCTGACGGGCTCGTCGAGGCTGAGCTGTGGGTCGGTGCGTGTCGCTCGGTACACGAACCGCGACCCGGCGATCCACACCGCGATGAGGAGCAACGCGTCGAGTCTGCCGAGGTGATCATCGAGCACCAGCACGGCAATCCCGAGGAGCGCTGCTGCGGTCAGCCAGGCTGTCGCCTGTTGCCCCTTGAGGAGACGTGAGCCACGGTCGCCGAGTGTGACCTTGAGTCCGGCGAACGAGAGCACACCAAGCACCAGGGTGAGTTGGGTGATCGTGGAGCCGACGGAGTCCCCGACGTTGACGTCTCCGTTGTCGGTGTAGGACGCCACGATGGAGTTAGCGATCTCCGGGAGGTCGGTGCCCAACGCGAGCAGCGTCATGCCGACAAAGAACGGCGGCAGGCGTGTTCCCGCCGCGAGCTTGGTGGCGTCGGCGACAGCCGACTTGCTGCCGGCCACGGTGACGGCCAAGCCGATGGCGATTGCACCGAGCCACAAGACCGATGTCATGTTCTTCTCGCCCCGCGGAGCCGAATCACGTGCCGAAACCGTGAACGACCGGATCGAGGCCAGCGAGCGTCAGTTCGCCCAGACGGCTCGGACTCAGGCACCATTCGCTTCATCATCGTTCTGCCCTCGCGTTGTCGCCTCAAGCCCATGTCGAAACGATCGTCGCACCCGACCGCAGTTCGTCCTCTACGAAGTTGTCGAGAGAGCCGATCCATCCTTGCCTCGTCATGATCTCAGCTCCGACTCGCGCGGAACAGTGGCTTTCGACCTTGTGCATTTGAGTTTCAGGACTCCGGCTCATCGAGTTGGCCACCGATCTTCGTCACACGGACGGTGTTGACCAACTGACGATCGACATCGAGAACTTCGATGTCGTAGCCGCCGATGACGGCGTGTTCGCCCTGAACTGGCACGTGGCCGAGTACCTCCAGGACCACGCCTGCAATTGAGACTGCTCCGCTCGACATCAGATCGACACCGACATCACCGAGGTCGTGCACCGGGAAGGAGCCAGGCAACACAAGTGCACCGTCGTCGTCACGCTCGACGCTGAGCACATCTCGATCCTCCTCGTCATAGATCTCGCCGACCAGTTCCTCGACGAGATCCTCGACGGTGACGATGCCTGCGGAACCACCGTGTTCGTCGACTACCACGGCGAGTTGGGTCCGGCTTGCCTGCAATCCACGGAGCGCTTCGAGCACCGACAACGAATCCGGCAGCGTCAACACCTGATCGACAAGCGGCTCGACGCTTCCCGTTGCCGAGATGAGGTCGCGGATGTGAACTTGGCCGACGGTTTCATCGAGCGAACCGTCGATGACGGGACCGCGCGAATGTCCGGTCTGAAGCAGCAACTGCAACGCTTGTGCCGCCGACATCGAGACATCGACGGCTGCGACGCGATTGCGAGGAACGAGCACCTGTCGAAGCGTCCGCGCTGCGATCTCAATCGCTCCGGCCATGATCTGGCGTTGGGTATCGTCCAGCCCGGCCTGGGCCTCGACGAACTCGACGATCTCTTCGTCGGTCACGTCATCTCGGTGACGTCCAGGATCTCCACCGAGCGCACGAACCGCTGCATCAGTCGAGCGGCTGAGCACGACGATCAAGGGACGCGACGCCGCAATGAACCACGACATCGGTCGAGCGATGAACAGGCTCCACCGCTCGGCGCGTTGCATCGCCAACCGCTTTGGCACCAACTCACCAAACAGCAGACTGACCAACGCGACAACGATCGTGACCAGCGCAACGGCAACAGGCTGCGCCGCGCTCCCCAATGCGGACAACCGATCAGCAACCGGCTCGCTCATCGACACCGCAACCGTCGCCGATGCCAAGAACCCGGCCAGCGTGATCCCGAGTTGAACAGCGCTGAGATAGCGGTTCGGGTCCTCGGCCAGCGCCGAGACGCGCGCTCCTCTCGGACCACTCTGTGCAAGCCGCCGGATCTGTCCCTCTCGGAGCGCGACAAATGCCATCTCGCTTCCAGCAAGCACTGCGTTGACACCGATCAACGCAGCAACAAGCACGACATCCAACCACAGGCCGCTCATGGATCCATCTCACCCGCGAACGGCTCGGTCGGCCAGGGTCGTCAGACCTTCGACCACGGCGTGTGCGCCGATGTGGTTCGGAGAGCGCTGGCGATCTGGACTCGGCGCAAGCGAGCGCACAGCCAACAACCTGTTCGTGGAGCTGGGGGAATCGCATCAGCAGGGCTCGGGCGGTCCATCGTGCCTGGTGGATACCTGTTCAAGCCCAATTGATGTTTGGCGGTGGTGCAACCAGTGGTGCAACCGGCCGACAGGCTTCGATGTGAGCTTGGGGTATGTATGCTGATTTGCATGCAGAGCACGAGCGTTCGAATTGATACTGCAACACACGACGACCTCAAGCGCCTGGCGGCAGAGTTCGACACGACCGTCGGCAACGCGGTCGCACTTGCGGTGAGGGCGCTTCGCCAGGATCACATCGGGAGGCAGCTCCACGCTCCGCTGGTCAGCGATGAGAACGCTTGGCTCGATGCAGAACTCGGGTGACGTGGTCGATCTCGATCTCGGTCAACCGGAGGGGCGCGAAGCTGGGTTTCTCCATCCGGCGATCGTGATCACCGCACAGCGGATCCTTGATGCGAACCCGACCGTCGTTCACGTGGTCCCGCTGACCAGCACCATCCGGAAGTTCCATTCCGAGATTGTGATCGAACCTGACAAGAGCAACGGATTGAACATCGAGTCAGCAGCGCAGTGTCAGCACCTACGAGCGGTATCGCCGCGGCGGGTCGTGGCGACCCGAGGCAACATTGGACCGCTGAATCTGTCACAGATTCGAGAAACGCTCGCGGTCATCCTCGATATCGCTTGACGTTCGTGCGACCGGCCGGACCCGGATGGCCAGTCGTCATTTCCTGTCCGTCGGTCATGTCATTCTCCAGCACGGAGCCGAGCGCGTACGTGCCGATCGCGATCGGGTTTAGGTGTTGAACTTGGCCGTCGATATGCGTGGGCAGACGGCTCAAGGACGCACTGCGATGACGGCGTGCATCGTCAGCGACATCTTGAAGCGCTGGCGCCGCGCCGCTTCGTGAATCTCGCCGACAAATTGGGACACGGCGCCGGATTCGAGTTGGCCC
>JAJCXU010000651.1 GCA_029263275.1 Ilumatobacter sp. | reverse complement strand
CACCATGACGACATCGCTGCTGCGGCCGTGGCTGCACGCGAGCTCGCGGTGCAGCTCGAGACATTTTTGGTGTCCAACGACCAGGACTCCGCAGACTCCACTCAGCGGGCGCGTGGAGTGCGGCGTACCGCGCTCGCCTTGCCGGGCGGCGTCATCGCAAGCTCGGGTGAAGCGGCCGAATTCCTTGCCCGATCCGACGCTCAGTTCATCATCGACGGGTACAACGTGGCGAAGCTCGGCTGGCCGAACCGGCCGCTCGCGCAACAACGCGACGTCTTCCTCGATGCAGTCGAAAATCTGGCTCGCCGATTTGGCGCCGATGTCACCGTGGTCTTCGACGGTGCATCGATCGTGGGGGCACATGCCTCGCGTCGGCGCCTGGCCCGCGTCGTCTATTCACCAGCAGGCATGATCGCCGACGACGTCATCCGCGACGAGGTCAAGCGCATCCCCGCGAACCACGCGGTCGTTGTGGTTACCAACGACGCCGAAATCATTCGTGACGTCCGTGCCGATGGCGCCAACGTGGTGCCGAGCAACGCTCTCCTCGCCATTCTTTGACGGCTCTCCCTCAGTCGTCCGATGACGTGATGCGTTCCTCGACGACGATGCGTACGTCGGTCGTGATGTCGCGGCCGAACGATTCGGTCAGCTCGGCGTCGAGGAGGTCGACGTCGGCCAGCCCTTCGGTCGGTCCGATGACGACCACCGTGACGAGGTCGTCTTCGACGTCGGTGTCGATCAGTCGATGGAGCGGAGCGTTCTTGAGCCACTCGGTGACGGCGTTGGTCAAGCGGGATTCGTCCAAGGCATCCGATGCGACCTGAGCACCGTTGAGCAGCAACCCGCCGAACACGATCAGCGCCAACAGACCGACCGAGGTCAATGCGGTCCGCACTCTGCGCTGCCCTTCGTAGGCCACTGCCAGCGGTGTCACGCCGGTCAAGACGAAGGTGATGCCGCCCATGGTCAGAATGGCCACCATGTTCGTCATGAACAGCAAGAGGGCGCCGTTGCCTGCGGTCCAGTCGGCCTGGGAGTAGGCAATACCGACGACTGAGAGCGGTGGCACCAGCGAGATGGCGATTGCCACGCCGGGCAGTGAGTCAGACACGTCGGGGCGGGAGAGTCCGTACGCGCCCGCTGCGCCGGCCGCGAGCGCTGTGATGAGGTCGAGCAGGGTGGGCGTCGACCGAGCGATGATCTGGGTGTTGGTGTCGGTGGAGATCACTGCCGGGACGATCAACCCGAGCAGCACACCGATGCCGATCGCCAGCACGATGCCTGCCAGCGCGACGGACAGCGCAAGTCCGAGCCGGTTGGGCCAGCCCATCACGAGCGAGATCGCCATGGCCATCAGCGGTGTCATCAGTGGGGCGATCAGCATGGCGCCGATGACCACAGCGGTGGAGTCCGTCACGACGCCCATCGATGCGATGATCGAGGCGAAGGCCATCAACGTGAAGAAGCGGACGATTCTGCGCCGTTGATCGGGGCCGTCGAACAGGATCTTGTCGTACAACGCTTGGCGCGCATCAGCCGCTTTGTGGCGGTCGTTGAGCCAGACGAGCGCGACGTCGCTCATCGACGCCTCGGGGTCGATTTCATGGGTGTCACCCTCGAGGACCGCAGCGATGGCGATCATCGAGATCGCAATCAACCCGACGGCGAGGCCGACGGTGATCGCCGTGAGGACACTGGTGGGGAACGCGAGCAAGACGGCGCCGGCTACGACTGCGGACATGAGCCGGACCGCTCCGGGCCGAGACTCGGGGTCGTTGCGGCGAGCGAAGAAGGCGGCAATGGCGACCACGATGAGCATCGCCCCAACCAGCCGTCCGATCGTGACGCGGGACTGGTCGGCATCCACGATGAGGTAGCCACCGACCGCAGCGCTCGCGACGGTGGTGACCAGCTGTCCCATGGAGAGCGAGCGGTGTCGTACCGCGGTCCACGCCGTGGACGCAGCCATCCAGACGAGTGCAGCGCCGAGGAGACGGACCAGGATCCGATCGGTGCGATCAGGCCAGATCAGTACGGCAGTGGCAATGGTGATGCCGCCGATGGCCCGCATGACCAGCGGGCTGGCCAGAACTTGACGATCGAGAGAGCGAAGCCCGTCCGTCGGGCTCGCGGCAAGGTCATCGAGCTCACCGTCGACCTCGGCGGTGAAGTCAGATTCGCTGCTCACCTGTTGATCATCTCATCTCTGTGACAGTGCTCGTGCATGATGACGACATGACTGAGCACGACGACTTCTCCATCGACTGCAAGACCTGCATCGGCGCAGGCACCACGGCATGCAACGACTGCTTCGTCACGCATTTGCTGGCCAACGACGATGGTCCGATCGACTACGTGCCGGTGGTGCTCGCCCATTCGCTCAAGGAGGTGCCGCGTGTGCCTGACTCGCACGAAATCGCGGTGTCGCTGTTCGTTCGAGCTGGCCTGGTCGACGAACCGGTGCAATTCGTTCCGGTCGTCGAGTTCGAGGCGTTCGGCGTTCCCGTCCATGCCTGATTGTTCCGTACGCTGCCGATGTGCGTCGCCCTCAGCCGGTTCCTTCGATCGAGGAGATCACCGCGCACATCGCAGACTGGGGTGTCACCCACGTCGGCGTCTGTTCGGCTGAGATTCTCGCCGAGACCCGCACCACGCTGCACGAACGCAAGGCAGCAGGTCTGCACGCCGACATGGGGTTCACCTACCGCAACCCTGATCGATCAACCGACCCACGTCATGCCGTCGCCAACGCGTGGTCCATCATCGTCGCTGCTCGCCCATATCTCACCGACACCGAGCCGCCAGTTCCCGATCCGGCCATCGGTCCACATGCCCGGGTCGGCAAGTACGCCTGGGTCGATCACTACGCACCGCTACGTGAGGGACTTCGGTCTGCGAGCAAATTGATCCGCCGGTCGGGGCATCGGGCGGTCGCCTTTGCCGACGACAACTCGATTGTCGATCGGGCTGTGGCGCATCGAGCAGGCCTGGGCTGGTATGGCAAGAACGCCAACCTGTTGATCCCTGGTGCGGGCAGCTTCTTCGTGCTCGGTTCGATCATCACGACGGCCGACTACGAGTGGAGCAAGCGACCCGCCCCCGACGGGTGTGGAAGCTGCACCAAGTGTTTCGAGGGCTGCCCCACCGACGCGATCGTCGCGCCGGGTGTGATCGACGGCAATCGCTGCCTCAGCTGGGTGATGCAGCGACCTGGCTCGATCCCGCTCGAATTCCGTGAAGCAGTGCACGATCGCATCTACGGCTGCGACGACTGCCAAGACGTCTGCCCCATCTCCGTTCGGCTCGGTCCGCGCAACACGATGCCGTTGCCACCCGACGTGCAGGCGTGGGTTGACGCGCTCGAACTGCTCGACCGCCCCGACGACTGGATCGAGGATCGCTACGGCCAGTGGTACATCGCCGATCGTGACTTCGATCTCGTGCGGCGTAACGCGCTGGTCGTGGTCGGCAACATCGGTGACCCCGCCGATGAACGTGTTCGAGCCACGGTTGAGCGCTACCGTCAGCACACCAATGCAGTGCTGGTCGAACACGCCGACTGGGCTGCGCAACAACTCCTCGCACGCTCATGAAACATCTGCTCGTCACCAACGACTATCCGCCCAAGATCGGTGGCATCCAGTCGCTGCTGTGGGAGTGGTGGCGCCGCCTCCCGGCTGACAAGTTCGCGGTGCTCACGAGTCCCTACGACGGCACTGCAG
>JAJCXU010000650.1 GCA_029263275.1 Ilumatobacter sp. | reverse complement strand
GGTCGAGGCGATCAGGCTGATGACCACATACGACATGCCCGAGCGCACCTGGCCAGCGCGCCCGCCGAGGGTGAGTAGCACGTAGCTCGCCACGAGCATCATCTCGAAGGCGACGAAGAGGTTGAACAGATCGCCGGTGATGAAGCTGGCCGAGACGCCTGCGGCGAGCACGAGATACACCGGGTGGAACGCGGCGAATCGACGCTCCTCGGCATGCTGCCCAATCGCGTACACCAACACCGAGATCAGCATCAGTGAGGAGACGACCAGCATGATCGCGGCCAACCGATCGACGACGAGCGAGATGCCGAGCGGCGCCGACCATCCACCTGCCTGCGAGACCGCGATGCCGCCCGCAGCATCGCCGGTCGCTTCGTCGACACGTGCGAGCAGGGTGATGTTGCTGGCCACCACGCCGAGCAGCGCGATGACACTGATCGCGCGTTGCACGTTGCGAATCCGGGCGAAGATGACGCTGAGGGCCGCGGCCATGAGCGGCAGGATGACGGGCATCGGAATGAGCGCGTCGAAGATGCCGCTGCCGGGCGCCGTGACGTCGGCAGCCACGAAGTCGTGGATGAGCGTGGAGGTCGCGGCGATCATGCGCGATCCTCTTCAACGGCGCGCTCACGTTCGGCGGCTTCGCCTTCTTCGACCTCGGCGTCGAAGTGCAGCCGGGCGACGAAGCGATCTTCGACGTCGTCTTCGACCACGTCGTCGTGGGTCAGCTTCCAGCTGCGGTAGCCCATCGCGAAGAGGAACGCGGTGACACCGAACGTGATGACGATCGATGTGAGCGCGAGCGCCTGGGGCATCGGGTCGGCGAAGTCGAGCGGGTCGGCGGAGCCGATGATCGGTGGGAGGCCCCGTCCGTCGCTCGACGTGAGCAACAGGATGTTCGAGCCGTGCCCGATCAGACCGATGCCGACGATGATGCGCGACAGACGGCGTTGCAGCAGCAACCAGGTGCCGGCGCCGAACAAGAATGCGGCGGCGAACGCGAGGAGCACACTCATCGGTCGCTCACCTCGGAACGCTCGGCACCGGACTGTCCTTCGTTGCCCTGGGCAGAGGGCGAGACGTCGTCATCGTCATCGGGAGTGCGATCGTCACCGAACGCTGCGAAGGCCATCAGCACGAGACCGACGACCACGAGGAACACGCCGGCATCGAACGGCAGCGCGCTGACGACCTTGACCTTGCCGAAGATCGGGAGTGTGCGCTCGATCGCTGAGTGCTCGAGCACGGCACCGCCGAGCAGGACCGGAACGAACGCGGTGACCGATGAGAGCAAGAGCCCGACGCCAAGGATGATGTGGGAGGGAGCACGGAACGTGGCGCGCACCGCTTCGGCACCACCCGTGACGTACCGCAGCGAGACGGCCGCACCCGCCATCAGGCCGCCGACAAACCCTCCACCCGGGAGGTTGTGGCCAGCGAACTCGAAGAAGAGCGCGAGCACCAGGATCGATTGGTACAGGACCTTGATCGACTGATCGAGAATGAACACCCGCTCGGGCGCGCCGCGCTCGGTCACGCCGGACCCTGCAATCGCTCGGCACCAACCAGCGAAGAAGCGGGACTGTCGTTGTCGATCGCGAGGAGATCGTCATCGAGTAGGTCGCTCTCCGACTCGAGAATCTCTTCGAAGGTCGGCGCGCCGGTGTCTTCACGGCGACGACCGGTGCGCGCCATGCTCACTGCACCCGCCGCAGCGACGAGCAGCACGGTGATCTCACCCATCGTGTCCCAACCGCGGAAGTCGACCAGGATGACGTTGACGACGTTGTGTCCCTTGCCCTTGGGCAGCGCATTCTCGACCATCACCTCGGATTGCTGAGGGCCTGACACGTCGCTGCGAGCGCCACTGGCAACGAGCGCGAAGACGAACACTGCGGCGCCCACGAAGACCGACACCGCGATGCGCATTGGCGCCGCGATTGCTGGGGCGCGGTGCGTCCACGTCGTCGGCAGGTAGCGGAGTACGAGGACGAACAACACCGTGCTCAGCGTTTCGATGGCGAACTGCGTCAGCGCCAAGTCGGGCGCACCCTGAGTGACGTACAAGCCCGCCATCGCGTAACCCACGGCGCCGAGCATGAGCGCGGCGGCGATCCGTCGGCGCACGATGGACGCACCCAACGCGGCCGCGATCATCACGGCGACCAGCGCGACGTGGGCCGGCGTTTCGATGATGTCGCCGAAGCCGTTCCACTCGCCGGCGAACGCGACCAACGGCACCCCGGTTGCGACGACCATGATCACCGACACGTAGATCGGCAGTGATCCGTTCTGCAGGAACCCGGTGACTCGGCGGGCCGCGACCCCGACGCCCCGAAGCAGGAAGTTGAACACCTGCTCGCTGGTCGGGACGAACCGCACCGCTCGCGAACCCGCCCGCTGCGCGCTCGCCACGGGTTGCCGAAGGAGTGTGAGCGCGGTGCCGACGCCGATGACCACCAACGAGAGAGCAAACGCCGTCGAGAAGCCCGCCCAGAGGTGCAGGTGTGCGGGCTCGGCTCCGGGGAGCAGGGCAACGGTGGCTGCGTCGACCAGGCGGTCGACGAGACGCGGAGCGATGCCCGCTGCGAGCGTGACCGCGGTCAGCAGCAGGGCCGGGGCGACGAACGCGACCGACGGCGCGTGGGCTGCATGTGAGACGTCTTCAGCATCAGGCTCGGCGAACGCACCGAACAGACCGAGCACAAAGCGCGCCGAGTAGGCGAACGTGAGGATCGACGCCACGACGATGACGACGAGCACGACGGTCGACCCGACGAAATCACCGTGGTCCACGTAGCCCTCGAGTGCCTTCTCCTTCGAGATGAACCCGAACAACGGTGGGAGTCCGGCCATCGACGCGGCACCGACCACACCGGCGATCATCAC
>JAJCXU010000649.1 GCA_029263275.1 Ilumatobacter sp. | reverse complement strand
GACGAAGAGCGCGGCGATGCCGATCAACACCATCACCGCGGGGAAGTAGGCGAGCGACGACGCGATCCCGTCGACCGCGATACTCCCTTCGCGGGTGACGATTGCAGCGCTCCCGCCCACGGCGACCCCGGTCGCCAACAGGACGATCAACGCTCCGCCGATGGCCACGACCAGGTGGCTGAGCATCCATCGCGTTCTCGAGACCGACGCGGCCAACAGCAGCTCGGTTCGTCCGGCGGTCTCGTCGCTCCGCATCCGCAGGATCGACTGTGTCGCGAAACCGGCACCGATCAGTGCAACGATACGCGTCGAGTTCGACAGGTATGACTCGATCAGTGGCGCGTTCGAATCGCCGATGAACATGTCGGCCATCACCTCGTTGTCTTCGACGAAGTCCTCGATCGCCGTGGTGATCGAGCCGTACGCCACCCCGAACACCGCCACCCCGAATGTCCACGCGAGGAGCGCACCCCGTTGCGTGCGCACGCCGAGCGACACTGCGCTGCGCAACCACTGACTCGCGTTCACCGGACCAGGGCTGGGAACCATCAGGCCTGCACCGAGATCGCGCTTCGCGTTCAGCCGTGTCGCCCCGATGCTCAGCACGCCGACCGCGCACACGGCCAACAGAAACGGCCACCAAGTTTCACCTGCGTACGGTCGAGCCTTCTGCATCCAGCCAATCGGCGAGAACCACGCCAGGAACCCGTTACCGGCATCGCCAGCACCGCGGAGAACGAACGAGGCGCCGAGCACGGCGCCCGCAATGCCGCCTGCCAGTCGTGTGTTCTCGGTCATCTGTGCCGCGACCAATGCGATTGCGCCGAACAGCAGCGCGGTGATGCCGTACGACACGCCCAGCGAGACCGATCCGGCGAGCGGCAACGACTGTGCCGCCAGCACCGCTGTCGTCAGGACTCCCACCGCGAGAGCCATCACCGACACGACGACCGCAGCAGACGCCAAGGGCGCGTGGTGTCCAACGGGCAACGACCGAACCAGCTCGAGTCGACCCGCTTCCTCCTCGCTTCGCGTCATGCGGACGGTCATCAACAACGCCATCAACGCCACGATCACCATCACCGGGGCACCCAGTTGGAAGGCCACTTGGCCGCCCAACGTGTCGAGCCCTTGCGCGGGGCCGTTGAATGCCTTGATCGCGGGATTCGTCGACAAGGCCGCAGCGTTGTCGATGTCGGCCTGAGTGGGAAACAGGTCGGCGACGCTTGCTGCTCCCATGCCGACCATCGCGACGATCGATGCGATCCAGGCGATGATCCTCACTCGGTCTCGGCGGAATTCGCTGACCACCAGAACGGAGGTCCCCGTGAAGCTCGTCACGACGCCGTGGGTTCCTCGGCGTAGTGACGAAGAAACAGCTCTTCGAGCGTGGGCGGCTGACACACCAGCGAGACCAATCCCCGAGCGGACAACGCTGCAATCGCCTCGTCGAGTCCGTCGTTGTCGACCTCAAACTCAACGCGAGGACCGTCGGAGCGAACGTTGTGCACCTTCGGGTTGTCGTCGAGCGACACCGGCCCCGAGGTCACTGCCGACACCGAGGCTCGACCGAGGCGCCGCAGATCGTTCAGTGCGCCGCTCTCGACGATCGACCCGGCCCTGATGATGCTGACCCGGGCGCACAGCGCTTCGACTTCGGCGAGGATGTGGCTCGACAGGAGCACGGTCAGTCCGTCAGTCTTCGCCTCCGAGACGCAGTCCTGGAAGATCGATTCCATCAGCGGGTCAAGACCCGACGTCGGTTCATCGAGGATCAGCAGCTCGACATTCGACGCGAGTGCGGCGATGAGGCCGACCTTCTGGCGGTTTCCCTTCGAATACGTTCGAGCCTTCTTGGTCGGGTCGAACTCGAATCGTTCGATCAAGGCGTCGCGGCGTCGAGCATCGAGCCCACCGCGCAGTCGACCGAGGAGGTCGATGATCTCGCCGCCGGTCAGCTTGGGCCAGAGGTTCATGTCGCCCGGGACGTACGCGAGTCGCCGGTGGAGTTCGACTGCATCGGTCCACGGATCACCGCCGAGCAGCTCCGTCGTTCCCGCGTCGGGTCGGATGAGGCCAAGGATGACCCGGATCGCGGTGGTCTTGCCCGCACCGTTGGGACCGAGGAACCCGTGCACCTCACCGGGTGCAACCGTGAGGTCGAGGTCATCGAGCGCGCGGACCGCCCCATAGGTCTTCGTCACGCCCCGGAGAGAGATTGCGGCATCCATCTGCATCGTGTTCCTCTTCCTGTTCATCTGGGCCCGATCGGGACGTGAAGGAGATCGTATGCGTCGACCCGGTCAGTCTGTGCCAGGCACAGACTGACCGGAGACGGCGCCACTGATCAGGTTCTCGGCGCGGAGTCGGTGGGTGATCGTGCGGCCCGGACTCGCCACCATGCTGAGGAACTCTGTGACCTGATCGGCCCGGGCCCGGGCGAGTGCGACTGCCGCTGCTGCATCGATGGGTTCGAACTCCACGACGTCGCCAGTGCGCAGCTGCGCGAACGCGTCGAGATCGGCGGAGACCACCGTGGCGATCTTCGGGTAGCCACCCGTTGTCTGATGATCGGCCAGGAGCACGGTCGGCACACCGTCACCGGCCACCTGGATCGAACCCCGAACAATCGGCTCGGACGGGATCGACAACACTTCGCGCAGCGGCAGCGGTGGACCGCTGAGACGGACGCCCATCCGATCGAACGCATCGGTCAAGCGGTACGGCGATGAGCGGAACGCGGCGATGGCGTCATCTTCGAAGTGCTGATCCTGCGGCCCCATCACGACCCGCACGCGACCCGTCGACCGAGCGAAGTCAGGGACCGGAATCTCGCCATCGCGAACCGGCTCGACGCGCGCGCCCTCCACTTTGATCTCCTGGCCGGCCACCAGGGCTCCGCCGCCCAGACCCGACATCGAGTGTGTGGCGGTGTGGTCGAGCCATCGAGTCACCACGGGCGCTCCCGCAATCGCCACATACGACCAACTCCCCCACGCACCGGCGCGCACCGACACACGCTCACCGGCGCGGATCGTGAGCACCGTCCAGCCTGGCTCAGCAGTGCCTCGATGGTCGACAATGCACCCGCCGCCGGCAACCGCCAACGTTACGGAACCGGCAACACCGTCGAGTACGACACCTCCCCGCGACACCTCGATGGTGGTGGCGTCAGGATCGTTGCCGATTGACGCATTGGCCGCAGCGTGGGCAAGTCGATCCATCGGGCCCGACGCGGGAACACCGAACCGCAAACCGCCGAACCGCCCGCCGTCTTGGAACGTGACCAACGGACCGGCAAACGACACGCCGAGTCGAGCAACGGTACTCATCGCTCCGCCACGAGCCGCTCGAACGCCGCGAGGTCGACTCGCGAGAAGCTGACTCGATCACCGACATCGAAGAGGAACGGGTCGGACGCGTCCGGACGGAGGACCTGCGTCGCCGACCGCCCGATGACCGACCACCCGGTCGGCATGTCGATGGTCGTGATCAAGCACTGTGGCCCCGCGATGATCACGCTGTCAGCCGCGATGCCACGCACGGGCGCCGACTTGCGCGGCACCTGGATCGCCGCAGGCACACCCGACATGTAGGCGTAGCCCGGCGCGAAGCCGTACATCGCGACGCGGAACTCCGCGGCGAGGTGCGCATTGATCACGGCCTCGACGCTGAGGTTCGTGGCGGCTGCAACCGCTGCCAAGTCCGGAGCGAAGTGATCCTCGTAGCAGACCGATACGACGTGATGTCTTCCCGCCGCGACCGAATCGACCGAATCGACCTGGGCGGGGGCAACCGACCGCACTGCCGCTTCAACCTGGGCATGGTCGCTGACCAACGGGTCGAACACGACGAGCAAGTTGACGAATGCGGGTACCACCTCGGTCACGCCGGCGACCCGAGCGGAAGCGATCGCACGATCGAGCGCGATGACCGCATCATTCGCCGCGTCGCTGACTTCGGTGGCGAACTCGACGAGCACGCCGCAGTCTCCAACCGCCGTGTAGCTCGGTGCGGCGAGCGCGACGTTCACGACGTGGTGTGCATGAAGGCCGCGGGCGACATCCCAGCCGTGACCAACTCGTCCCTGATCATGCGGGCCATCGCGACCGCCCCGCCGCTGTCGCCGTGCACGCAGATCGAGTGCGCGTCGAGAGCGATCGGGTCGCCGCCAACCACCGGCATGAGTCCGCTCTCCAGAAACCCGAGCAGGCGGTCGGTCGCTTCACGCGGGTCATGAATCATCGCTCCCGGCTGATCGCGTGGGACGAGTTGACCGCTGGGTTGATAGCCGCGGTCGGCAAAGATCTCGGAGAAGATCGGGGCGCCTGCGGCTCGCGCTACTCGTTCCAGCGACGTGCCCGAGATCGACAGAATCGCCAGTTCTTCGCCGAGGTGTTGCACCGCGTCCACCACTGCGGCAGACACGTCGGCATCCCGCGCTGCGAGGTTACCCAGGGCCCCGTGCAGCTTGACGTAGCGCACCTCGATCGGCACCAGCGCGGCAACCGCCTGCAACGCGCCGATCTGCGCGGCGACCATTCGACCGATCTCGCCGGGGGTCATCGGAATGATGCGACGACCGAAGCCCTCACGATCGGCGTAACCCGGATGCGCCCCGACAACGACGCCGCGTTGCGCAGCCGTGGACAGCGTGCGGAACATCGTCTCCGGATCACCCGCATGGCCACCACACGCCACGTTCGCGCTCGAGACGAGCGACAGCATTGCGTCGTCGTCACCCATCGCCCAGGGCCCATAGGCCTCGCCGAGGTCAGCGTTGAGATCAATCGATCGATCGGTCATCACGTCGCACGGTACCGGTCAGCACGACCGGCGTCGAGATCGCGGCGGTGCCTCAGCCGACAGATTCGGCGTTGACCTCGTTGATCAGGTCCTGCAGCTGACCGAGCCCCGCAAGACGCTGATCGAGTGTGTCGCCCATCGGTCCCACCCGCAAGGTGTTGACGCCACAGTCGCGGTATTCACGGAGCCGCCGCCTGATCTCGTCGGGCGGGCCGATGAGGTTGGCACGGAGCCCGATCTCGATCGGCACGCGGGCAGCCGCAGCGTCACGGTCACCGTCGAGCCACAGTCGCTGAACGGCGGCGACGTCGTCGCCGAAGCCTTGCCGCGCAAACGCGTCGTTGTAGAAGTTCGATGTGGCCGAGCCCATCGCTCCAAAGGTGAACGCGAATCCGGCCGCATGGCGGCGACCTGCTTCCTCGACGTCGTCGGTGATTTCACAGCTGACCGACACGGTCAAGTCGATGTCGTCGAGGGTCTTGCCGACCGATTCCGCCCCGACACGAATCTCGTCGAAGAACACGTCCGCGGTTTCGCAGAAGAAGGAATTGCCGATCCAACCCTCGGCCGCAGCGCCCGTGAGGCGGAGGTTGGCTGGGCCGAGTGAGGCGATGTACACCGGCACGTGAACGGGCTGAGCCGCAACGCGCAGTGCCTTGCCCTCGCCACCCGGAAGCGGCAAGTGGTGGACGTCGCCGTCGTAGACCAGCCGCTCGCCTGCCGTGATCATCCGCAAGATCTCGATGGTCTCGCGTGTCCGCTGAACCGGCTTTGCGAACGGGACGCCGTGCCAGCCCTCCATCACCTGCGGCCCGCTCGCACCGATGCCGAGGAGGAAGCGACCGCCCGAGAGCTGCTGCAGACTCATTGCGGACATTGCCAACATCGCCGGTGTCCGAGTCCCGAGCTGCACGATCGCCGTGCCGAGCTTGATCGTGTCGGTCAACGCCGCGGCCGCACCCAGACCGGTCAGCGCGTCGTAGCCCCAGAACTCGGGCACCCAGACGGAATCGATGCCCAGCCGTTCGGCCTCGACGATGTCGTCGAGGCCCTCCCGATCAACCGGGCTGCCATACACACCGAGCCGCAAGGTCATGGCCCGAACCTAGCCAGGCTCTAGGAAACCCCGGAGAACCGGACGCCGCTGAGCTTGGCCATCCGGTCATCCCACGTCGCCAAGTCGTTGTTGGCGAACTTCGACAGGTGATCGTGTCCACACGCCCGGGCCATGACCGACATCAACTCGGTCGACGCTGAGAAGAACGTCGCGAGCTGCTGGGCGGAGGTCTCCACATCGAGCCGCGCGCGCAGTTCGGGTTTCTGGGTCGCGATGCCAGCAGGGCAGTTGTTCGAGTTGCACATCCGCGCCCCGACACAACCGATCGCCTGCATCGCGGAGTTCGACAGCGCAACGCCGTCGGCACCCAGCGCCAGCGCCTTCACGAAGTCGACCGGCACGCGCAGCCCGCCCGTGATGATCAGCGTGACGCGACCACTCGCGCCCGCCTCGTCCAGGAACCGGCGCGCACGAGCGAGCGCAGGGATGGTCGGCACGCTGATGTGGTCACGGAACATCTCGGGGGCTGCACCGGTACCGCCGCCACGTCCGTCCAAGATGATGTAGTCGACACCTGCGTCGAGCGCGAAGCCCACGTCGGCCTCGATGTGATTGGCGCTGAGCTTCATCCCGATCGGAATGCCTCCCGTCAGCTCGCGGACACGGTCGCCAAAGCGACGAAAGTCGTCGACGGTGTGCAAGTCGATGAAGGTCGACGGAGAGATCGCTGCATCGCCCTCAGGGATGCCGCGCACCTCAGAGATCTTGCCGATGTTCTTCGAACCGGGCAAATGGCCGCCCGTACCGGTCTTCGCTCCCTGTCCGCCCTTGAAGTGGAACGCCTGGACCAACGGGAGTAGCTCCTCGCGGTAGCCGAACTCGGCACTGGCGAGCTCGTAGAAGTAGCGGCTGTTGGCCTGCTGTTCCTCGGGCAACATGCCGCCTTCGCCCGAGCAGATGCCGGTGCCGGCGATCTCGGCGCCCTTGGCGAGTGCGGTCTTTGCCTCTTCGGACAATGCACCGAAGCTCATGTCGGAGACGAACAGCGGAATGTCGAGCCGCAGCGGCTTGTCGGCCTCGGGGCCGATGACCAGCTCGGTCCCGACGGCGACGTCGTCGAGCAGCGGCTTGGTCGCCATCTGCGCGGCCATGATCTGAATGTCGTCCCAGTGCGGCAAGTTCTTGCGCGGTACTCCCATCGAGGTCATCGGTCCGTGATGCCCCGTCTTGGTCAGGCCGTTCCGAGCCAGGTCGTGGATGAACGCAACCGTGGGCTCTTCGGGTGTGGCCCGCGCAACGGGCGCTCCGCTCGACTCGATAGCGACCGGAGTGGTGTCCCGATCAGCGGGTTCCGCTGATCCGGTGGTTCCCACCTGCACGGCGGTGATCTGCGCGTGTGAGCCATCGCAGTAAGGCGGATTGGCCGTGCGCTTGCAGGCACACAGGTAGGCCTCGCCGTCCGCATCGGCGGTGAACATCGTGGGGGTGAACTCGGTGCCGGCATGAGAGCCGTCACAGAACGGCTGATTCGCTGATCGACCGCACGCACACCACGCGTAGGACTCTCCAGCGGTCAGCTCACTCGGGATGGGCTGGTTGTCTGCGATGACGGGATCGGTCACGGTGGAGACTCCTTTGTTTGTGGGCGCAAGTTATCGCGCTCCGGCCCGTTCGTGTGCGAGTCAAGGGCGGTCGATATCGGCCGCGACCGTGCGCGCGAGCGCGGTGAGTC